>DATHQA010000075.1:0-4341 GCA_035483375.1 Rhizomicrobium sp.
ATCGAGAAGCACCAGGCAGAATTGTTGCCGCAGGAAAGCATTCCGCCGCATGTAATCGCAGAGGCCGCTCATTTCATGTTGGCTGAGCGCAGACAATCTCAAAACCACAATGATCCCTGGGATGCGCAGGATGGTTTTCGCCTCTTAGGCGAGGCGCTCGAACGTATCGAGCTTTTGTCGAACGGCGCACGTCATGCGGCGGACGTCATCCATCGCCGCAATGGTTTGATAGATGTCATGATTGCCGGTGAGAAGCACGCGACGCGCGATATGGACGCGATGCGTCTTTCGTCCGGCGAAATCGCGGTGATGGATCGCGGCGAGACTTATTTGTTCTCCTTATACGATCCGTTCGAGAATGCGGATGCCGTGGGCACTGCGAGTGACCGCATTGTTTCGCCCGTGCCAGGCAAGCTGATCCAGCTTCTCGTCAAACCAGGCGAGCATGTGAAACGCGGACAGCCGCTCGCCGTGCTTGAAGCGATGAAGATGGAGCATACATTGTCTGCGCAAGCCGACGCCGTTGTTGCTGAAACACCTGTCACGCCGGGTGAACAGGTAAGCGAAGGCGCAATCGTCCTGAGATTTGAATCATGACATTGCATCTCATCAAATTATGCGTCGGCGTGGATACGGTCGATGAGCTTGCGCAATGGCAAGCGGATCGTATTCGCGAACAGAAGAAAAAGGGCAAGAAGCCCGAGCTCATGCATATAACGCGGCAGACGCCGAAGCGCGCCGATGAATTGCTTGATGGCGGTTCGCTTTATTGGGTGGTCAAAGGACAGATCGCGGTGCGCCAGTGCATTCTCGAACTGCGGCAGGTCGTACGCGGCGGTACTCCGCATTGCGGTATCGTCTATGAGCCGAAACTGGTGCCGGTTGCGCGGCGCATGCATCGCGCATTCCAAGGGTGGCGTTATCTGAAACCGGAAGACGCGCCCACCGACCTGAAACTCGGCAAGGGCGCCGCCAAATTGCCGGAAGCGTTGCGCAGCGAATTGACAGCGTTGGGGCTGCTTTAAACCGGCATATTATCGATAAGACGCGTATTGCCGATCTTTGCAGCGGCGAGGATGCGCGCCGCGCCGGAGAGGTGCTCAATCTTCTTAAGCGTTTCGGCATCGCGGATGGCGACATAATCGACAGAACTGAAACCGGCTTCCAATAACGCTTTTCGAGCGAACTCTTCCGCACCGGCGATGCCTTCGCTCACACGCAAGCGCCGCTTCAAATTGTTTAGAATCACATTGAGCTGGCCTGCGATCTTGCGTTCGTCTGCGTTCAAATAGGCATTGCGGGAGGACATCGCCAAACCGTCCGCTTCGCGCATCGTGGCGCCGCCAATGATTTCGATGGGCAAACCGAGATCGGAGACCATGCGTTTTATCACAAGAAGCTGCTGGTAATCTTTCTCGCCGAAAATCGCTATGTCCGGCATCGCGGCGATGAGCAGCTTGCTTACCACGGTTGCCACGCCTGCGAAGAAATGCGGACGAAAATCGGTCTCCAATCCCTCCGCGGGCCCGGCGACTTCAATCTTCGTCGCGAAGCCTTCGGGGTACATCTCGGCCGCCGGCGGCGCAAAGACGAGATCGGTCGCGCCTTGGCTCGCAAGCTTCGCGCAATCGGCCTCCAATGTGCGCGGGTAGCGGGCGAAATCCTCATGCGGCGCGAATTGCGTGGGGTTGACGAAGACGCTGACGATCACGCGTTCGGTGCGATCCGCCATCTCCCGCACGAGCGACAAATGTCCCTCATGCAGCGCGCCCATTGTCGGTACGAGGCCGACGCGCGCGCTGCTCGTGCGCCACGCCCCCACATGCATGCGCAATTCCGAAACGGTCGCCACAATTGCCGGATTTTTCATCGCCTGACATTAGCGCGGCCCCGCCTGCCTGCGCTAGGATCGAGTCATGCAAACCGATGCCGCTTTGCGCCGCGCCATCTCCGCCGCCTATCTCGAAGGCGAGAACGCCGCCGCCTCACGATTGCTTGATGCGGCGCGCCTTTCGCCGCGTGAGGCCGAGGCAACGGAGGCGCTTGCCCGTGCGCTCGTCATGCGCATGCGCGCCGAACAGCGGAAGCATGGCGGGCTCGATGCGTTCCTGCACGAATACGCGCTCTCCACGCAGGAGGGCGTGGTGCTTATGTGCCTGGCCGAAGCGTTGTTGCGCGTGCCCGATACCGAAACGGCCGACCGGCTTATCCGCGACAAGATCGGCGGCGGCGAATGGGCGCGGCATGCGGGCAAATCGTCCTCGCCCTTTGTGAATGCATCGACCTTTGCACTCATGCTGACGGGGCGCATCGTGACGCTCGATGAAGCGAGCCGTTGGGATTTCGACGGTATCTGGCGAAAGCTCGTGGCGCGTTCGGGTGAGCCCTTGATCCGCCAGGCCGTCACTTATGCGATGCGCATTCTCGGCCGCCAATTCGTCCTTGGACGGACGATCGACGAAGCGTTGAAGAATGCGAAAAGCCACATCGTGGAGGGCTACCGCTATTCCTTCGATATGCTCGGCGAAGCGGCATATACGCGCGAGGATGCGGGGCGCTATCTGGAGGCCTATCGTGGCGCGATTTCCGTGCTTGCGAAACAAGCAAGCGGCGTCACGATTTTCGAACGCCCGAGCATCTCGGTGAAATTGTCTGCGCTGCATCCACGCTATGAATGGGTGAAGCGCGAGCGCGTGATGGCGGAATTGCTGCCGCCGCTTGTGACACTGGCGGCGCAGGCCGCGCGTGCAGGCCTCGGCCTCACCGTCGATGCGGAAGAGGCCGACCGTCTCGATCTCATGCTCGATATGTTCGAGGCGTTGAGCAGTGCCCGCGAATTGCAGGCATGGGACGGTTTGGGCCTTGCCGTGCAGGCCTATCAGAAACGCGCGCTGCCCCTGATTGCGTGGGTTGCCGATCTCGCGCACCGGCATAACCGTCGCATTCCCGTGCGGCTTGTGAAGGGTGCATACTGGGATACGGAGATAAAGCGCGCACAAGAAGCGGGGCTTTCGGATTATCCCGTGTTCACGCGCAAACAGGCGACGGATGTATCTTATCTTGTTTGCGCACGCGCGATGCTCGCAGCGGGCGAAGCGATCTATCCGCAATTCGCCACGCATAACGCGCATACGCTGGCTGCGATCAAGGCGCTTGCGGATGGGCGCCGCGATTTCGAGTTTCAGCGCCTGCACGGCATGGGAGATTTACTATACGAAATCTATCATGGCATGAAGGGGAAGGATGCGGCGCCGACGCGTATTTATGCGCCCGTGGGAAGTCATGAGGATTTGCTTGCCTATCTGGTGCGCCGATTGCTGGAGAATGGCGCGAATACGTCCTTCGTGAATCGGCTTGCGGATGACGAATCTCCTATCGAAACGATTATTGCCGACCCAGCGACGGCGCTGGCGGCGCAAGACCCAAAGCGCAATCCGAGGATTCCGTTACCACAGGATGTGATGCCGGGACGGAAGAATTCGAGCGGCTTTCTGTGGAGCGACCCGGCGATCAATACCGGGATCATCGCGGAGATGGAGGAGTCGCTCGGTGATGCGCCCCGCGTCGGCCCGATTGTGGGCGGCGAGGAAAGAAACGGCGAAGTGCATCCAATCACCAATCCTTCGGATCGAAGACGCATCGTTGGTGAGGTGAGCGATGCGGCCGCACGCGATGCGATTGACGCGCTCATTATCGCAGATCGCGGCCAAATCGAATGGGATGCATTCGGGGGCGAAGCGCGCGCGCAAATACTCGAACGCGCTGCCGATCTTTACGAACGTGACCGTGCGCATCTCATGGCGCTCGCCGTGCGCGAAGCAGGGAAGACCTTGCCCAACGCGCTCGGTGAAGTGCGCGAAGCGGTCGATTTCCTGCGCTATTACGCGAGCCGCGCCCGCGCGCAATTCGCTGCGCCGACGAAACTTCCCGGCCCCACGGGCGAGGATAATGAGATCGCGCTATATGGGCGCGGCGTGTTTGCGTGCATCTCGCCGTGGAATTTTCCGCTCGCAATTTTCACGGGGCAGATTGCGGGTGCGCTCGCGGCGGGTAACGCGGTGCTTGCAAAGCCGGCCGAACAGACGCCGCTTGTCGCGGGTGCGGCCGTGAAATTGCTGCACGAAGCGGGCGTGCCGCGCGATGTGCTGCATTATATTCCGGGCGATGGTCTCACGATAGGCAATGCGCTGTTCAGCGATGCGCGGCTTGCAGGCGTGGCGTTCACAGGCTCGACCGAAACGGCAACCACAATCAACCGTGCGCTTGCCGCGCGCGACGGACCGCTCGCAACGCTCATCGCCGAGACGGGCGGCCAGAATGCGATGATCGTGGATTCCACTG
>DATHQA010000076.1:0-2209 GCA_035483375.1 Rhizomicrobium sp.
GCGACTTTCTCTGCTGCAAGTCTGGCGTAATGATCAATTCCTCCGCCGATTTCAGCGGCGGCTCGAGATGGCGCAGGAACTCCGGCAAGATACCGATAACCGCAGCGCCCGCCGCGCGCGCAGCACGCGCCGTCTCGCCCATCAAGCCAATATTGCCGCCACCAAAGACCAAGCGAAAACCCTGTTCGCCGACGAGCGTGCCCAATCTGCGCGCCCCTTCCGTGTTGGCCGCGTCGTTGCCGTAAGACGAGCCGCAGAACACACAAATCGCGGGCGTGATACCCCTGTTTGTATGAGGGCTATGCATTAAACGGCTCTTGGGGATTGCGGCGGCGCATGCTGCTTCCTATATCGTATTGTCGGTCTTTTGGAGATTAGCTTTGGTTCGTGCCTTCGTCATCATCGTTGCTATTGCGCCGGCCGCGGGCTTTTTCGTATTCGGGTGGAATTACTGATGGCAAAGCCGCATCCCTTGGTCGAGGACGGCGACGGCGCGCCGAGTTTCCGCCCGCTCGTGATGCTGATGCCTTATCTCTGGCCACAGGGCAGGCCGGATTTGAAGGCGCGCGTTGTTTTCTCGATGCTATGTCTGCTGCTCGCGAACATTACAACCGCGATCTCGCCATTGTTTTACGGCCGGGCGGTCGATGCGCTTTCGCACACGCCGGCGCAAATCGTGCTTGCGACGGCGCTTGGCATGATCGGCGCCTATGCGCTTGCACGCATCATGATGCAGGCGTTCGCGCAATTGCGCGACGGAATTTTTGCGAAAGTCTCCTATCACGCATTGCGGCAGGTCGGTGTTTCGACGTTTGCGCATGTGCATACGCTCTCGCTGCGCTTCCATCTGGAGCGCAAGACGGGCGGCCTTTCGCGCGTCATCGAACGCGGCACGAAAGGTATTGATACGCTGCTTTCGTTCGCCGTGTTCAACATTTTCCCGACGCTGCTGCAACTCGCCTTCTTCAGCGCGATCATGCTGTGGAAGCTCGATCTGTGGATTACGCTCGCCACGGTCACGATGGTGTTCGCCTATATCTGGTTCACGTTTGCGGTCACGCGCTGGCGCATCCGTTTTCGCCGCGAGATGAACAACAGCGATACCGAAGCCAACACAAAAGCCGTGGACAGTCTCATCAACTACGAGACGGTTAAATATTTCAACAACGAAGCGCATGAAACGCGCCGCTTCGACAAATCGATGGAGAAATATGCCGATGCGTCGATTCAGGCGCAGACCTCGCTGTCGGTGTTGAACACGGGGCAGGCGATCATCATGGCTGTGGGGCTTGGGCTCGTAATGGGCCTTGCCGCGTTGGGCATCAAGCAAGGCCGCTTCACGATCGGCAGCCTTGTGATGGCGAACGCTTATCTGATCCAGCTTTATCAGCCCCTCAATCTTCTGGGCACGGTCTATCGCGAAATCATACAGGCGCTTGTCGATATGGAATCGATGTTCCGCCTGTTGCATCGCCCGCAGGAAGTGACGGACAAGCCCGACGCAAAACCGCTCGCGGTATCCGGCGGCGCAATCAAATTCGACAATGTCGTATTCGCTTATGAGCCAGAGCGTATCGTGCTCAAGGGCATCAGTTTCACGGTGCCCGCAGGCAAGACCGTCGCCGTCGTAGGGCCATCGGGTGCGGGCAAATCCACGATCTCGCGCATTCTTTATCGCTTCTACGACATCAAAAGCGGCAGCGTGACGATTGACGGGCAGGATATCCGCAATGTGACGCAAACATCCTTGCGCGCGGCTATCGGTATCGTGCCGCAGGATACCGTGCTGTTCAACGATACGATCCGTTACAACATTGCCTATGGCCGCATCGGCGCGAATGAATCCGAGATCAAGGATGCCGCGCGCAATGCGCAGATCGACAAATTCATCCGCGAATTGCCGATGGGTTACGATTCGATGGTAGGAGAGCGCGGATTGAAATTGTCCGGTGGCGAAAAGCAGCGCGTCGCCATTGCGCGTACGATGTTGAAGAACCCGCCGATCCTGTTGCTTGACGAAGCGACGTCTGCGCTCGACACACATACCGAACGCGAAATCCAAAGTGCGCTTGGCGAAGTCTCCAAGAACCGCACGACTCTTGTCATCGCGCATCGGCTTTCGACGGTTGTGGACGCCGATGAAATCCTCGTGCTCGATCATGGTGAGATCATCGAACGCGGCCGTCATGGCGAGCTTGTCGCCAAAGGC
>DATHQA010000077.1:0-5596 GCA_035483375.1 Rhizomicrobium sp.
GCCTCGGTCTTGCATTGGTTGCGAAGATCATCGGGGATCACGGCGGCGTCATCGAATGCGAATCAGCACCTCGCCGTACAATGTTTCGCATCCTGCTGCCGAAGGCAGCCGATGGAGAGGAGGCGTAATGCCGAACGGCACGATTCTCATTGCCGACGACGACGCGGCCATTCGCACGGTGTTGAACCAGGCGCTGGGCCGCGCAGGTTATGACGTTCGCACGACTGGAACCGCAGCAGGATTGTGGCGATGGATTCAGGGCGGCGAAGGAAATCTCGTCATTTCCGATGTCGTGCTGCCGGATGAAAACGGGTTCGATCTTATTCCGCGCATCAAACGCGCGCGGCCGGATCTGCCCATCGTCGTGATGAGCGCGCAGAACACATTGCTCACTGCGATCAATGCGGCGGAGCGCGGCGCGTTCGATTATCTTCCCAAGCCTTTCGACTTGAAGGAACTCATCGCCATCGTACAGCGCGCGTTGGCCGCGCCGCAAAAAAAACGCGACCCGCATAACGATCACGGCGAGGAACGCCTGCCGCTCATCGGCCGTTCCGCCGCGATGCAGGAAATCTATCGCGTCATCGCGCGGCTCACCCAGACCGATCTCACCGTGATGATCATGGGCGAGAGCGGCACGGGCAAGGAACTCGTCGCCCGCGCGCTGCATGATTACGGCAAGCGCCGCAACGGTCCGTTCGTCGCCGTCAACATGGCGGCGATTCCGAAAGAGTTGGTCGAAAGCGAATTGTTCGGACATGAGCGCGGCGCATTCACGGGCGCCACGCATCGCGGCGTCGGGCGTTTCGAGCAGGCCGAAGGCGGCACGCTGTTCCTCGACGAAATCGGCGACATGCCGCTGGAAGCGCAAACGCGATTGCTGCGCGTGTTGCAGCAGGGCGAATACACAACGGTCGGCGGACGCACGCCGATCAAGACCGATGTGCGCATCATCGCCGCCACCAATCGCGATCTGCGCCAGCTCATTCATCAGGGCCTGTTCCGCGAAGACTTATATTATCGTTTGAACGTCGTGCCGTTGCGTTTGCCGCCGCTGCGCGAGCGCGCGGAGGACATTCCCGATCTCGCGCGCCATTTCCTGCGCAAGGCGGCGGATGAGGGCCTGCCCGATAAACGCTTCGAAAGCGAAGCTGTCGATCTGCTGAAGCGCCACCGCTGGCCGGGCAATGTGCGCGAGTTGGAGAATCTGATCCGCCGTCTTGCCGTACTGCATTCCGGCGACACGATCACGGCGGCCTCGATCACGATTGAATTGAAAGAGCCCGTCGCGCCGCTGGACGAGGGCGCCGATCTTTCATCGGCCTCATCGCTCGAAGCGGCCATCGAGCGGCACCTGTCGCGATACTTTCAAGAACATGGCGAGAAGCTGCCGCCGCCCGGGATCTATGACCGCATCTTGAAGGAACTGGAACGGCCGCTGCTGTCCATCTGCCTTGCCGCCACACGCGGCAATCAGATCAAGGCCGCCCACATCCTGGGCCTCAACCGCAACACACTGCGCAAGAAAATCCGCGACCTCGGCCTTGATGTCGTGCGTGGTCTGCGCATAGATGGCGAGGGTTAAGTTACCTATTTGATGCCCCACCAAAATTCTATCATTCTGAATATTTGACTTCCTTTCACACTGCACTTTAGCTCTACACGAAACCCAGCGACGATTGTGCAGCCAAAGGGGCATGACTACGAATGTCAAAAGAAGCAAGCCATACCTGCCCATATAATACGATGCCAACGGAAGCGTTCTGGTCGCGGTCCGTCGCGAACATAGAGCCCAGGATGGTCAATCCGGCGGTTTCTTCTCCCTTCAAGATATCGCGTACCGACAAAATCGCCACGGGCGGAAGCTGCTTTGCGCAGCACATCGCGCGCAGGCTTAAAGCGAGCGGTTATACCTACCTTGTTACGGAAGATGTTCCGACTGATGTGCCTCCCGATATCGCGATGCGTTACAACTACGGCGTCTTCTCGGCTCGCTATGGAAACATCTATACGGCGCGCCAGTTGCTCCAACTATTGCGCCGCGTGCAGGGACTGTGGGAAGCAGAAGAACCATATTGGCGAGACCGCGATCGCTGGATCGACCCGTTTCGTCCTTTCATACAACCTCGGGGGTTCGCAAGCGAAAGAGAATTGAACGAAGATCGCCGGCAACATTATAGTGCAGTACTGGAAATGTTTCGGACCGCGGACGTCTTTGTTTTCACGCTGGGTCTGACAGAAGCGTGGAGATCTCGGGTAGACGGCGCCGTCTTTCCGGGATGTCCCGGATGTAACGCAGGGTCTTTCGATCCTGAAAGGTATGAATTTTATAATGCCGACTATAGAGACGTTCTTTCCGATATGCGCGCATTCATTAGAGAAATTCGCAAATTAAACCCCACCCTCAAATTCATTATCACGGTTTCGCCCGTGCCGCTGACAGCGACGGCAAGCGGCGAGCACGTTCTTTCAGCCACTACCTATTCTAAGTCTGTTCTACGCGCAGTCGCGGGAAAGCTAGATCAGGAGATAGAAAATCTGGTTTATTTTCCGTCCTATGAAATAATTACATCGCAGTCCAACCGGGGAAGATATTTCGGAGCCGATCTGCGCACCATTGAAGATCTCGGCGTCGATCATGTGATGGGTGCATTTTTCGAGCATCTTTGTGATACGGAATCGGTAAATTTATTATCTCATCGCGCCGAATCCGAAGACCTCGCATTTAACTCAAGTGTAGCGCTTGTTTGCGATGAAGAGCGGTTAATTGCACAATGAACGCAGGTAATTCGATTGAGCCGAAAGTGTTTATTTTTGGCGATAGCCATTCTACGGCATTGGCTAAGGGCAAAGAAAAAGCATGCACCGAAGATTCAGCATGCGCCTTTTGCGATTGGAAAGTTGTTTATGTCGATAATGGCAATGTAGTCGATCACCTCGGCATAGAACTGAAAGACGGACAGGCTCTACTCAATCCGATTTTGGACAGATTACTGGCGGAAAACCTTAAAATCATCGACCGCTATTCGCGACGCAACATGCTGGCAGGCCAGGCCCACGAACTTGTGCTACTATTCGGTTATGTCGAGATGCATCGTATGTGCTTCAATCCGCGATGGGCGAAGCGTGCAATTCTTGGCGTGGAAACCGAACCATCCGGCGCGGCGTTGCCTCCGGAGATGATTTATGAACTCTTGCGGCACCGATTGAAATCATATGGACGCGGAGTATCATTGCTCAAAGATCTAGGCTTTAAGGTTTCTTTGTTGGCGGGTCCGCCGCCGGTTCCGGACGTTGAATTCATCAGAGACAAACTTCCCAAATTCAAAGCAATCATGAAAACCAGAAGCCGATTGGCATTCTTCGAAGCGCTCAATAAAGCGATGGACTCGATCGCCAGAGACACCGGAGTGCCCTTACGGAACTACATGGATACGACAACTGACGCCGACGGCTATCTGCTGCAAGAATATTGGGGAGATGGGATTCACGGCAACGCCGCCTATGGTAAAAAGATTTTGGAATGCCTGTATGCCGATTTGAATAGGACATAGGCAGTTGGGGCCGATGTGATTTCAAAGTCAGCACACGGACGAGGGGATTCTTAAGGTTAAAGCTCCCTGTTGCGATGCATTCTTGCAACAGTCCGTGACTTGGCTACACTGTAATCGCGTTCGCGGGGCCTTGGGGCGGGCTCCGGCCAAGACCGGATTGGAATGACGATCACCAACGCCGTCGAAGCGCCCCCAAGGGCGCGCTTGCCGGAATTCCTACGCGCCGTTTCGCGGCCGTCCATGCTTGCGCTGGGCGTGGGTGCGCTGACCGTCATTTCCGCTGTCTTCACCTATGCGAGCGTGACGGGGCTCGTTCCCTATAATCCGACGCCCGCGAGCCTCATCGCGCTATTACTCTTGAACCTCACGCTTGTGCTGACGCTCGGCGCGCTCATCGCATGGCGGCTCACGCGGCTGTGGAGTGCGCGGCGCAGCGGCCATGCCGGCGCGCGGCTGCATGTGCGGCTTGTCGCGACGTTCAGCGCCATCGCGGTGCTGCCCGCGATCCTTGTCGCGATCTTCGCGGCGGTGACGCTGAACCTCGGCATCGAAGCGTGGTTTTCCGGCCATGTGAAATCCGCACTCGCCAATTCCGTGCGCGTCGCGAACGCCTATGTGCAGGAACACAAGCAGGTCATCCGCGGCGACATCCTCGCGATGGCCTACGACATCAACCGCGCGGCGCCCGTGCTGCAGCAGGGCGACCGCAACGACCGCAAGCGCTTCACCGATTATCTCGTGACGCAGGCGTCGGTGCGCGCTCTGCCCGCCGTGTTCGTGATCGACTCCAATGGACGATTGCTTGCGAGCGCGAAACTGCCCTCGATGCCGGATTACGTCGCGCCGCCGCAGGAAGCGATCGCGAAGGCGGCGCATGGCCAGGTCGTTGTGCTCACGGAGAGCAATGACAATCTCGTGCGCGCGATGGTGAAACTCGACGCGTTTGTCGATGCGTACCTTGTCGTCGCGCGCGCCGTCGATCCCGAAGCGCTCGCGCATCAGCAGCGCACGCTCGACGCGGTGACGGAATATAATCGCCTCGATCAGAACCGCGCCGAAGTGCAACTCGTGTTCGCGACGCTTTATGGCGTCGTGTCGCTTGTTATTCTGCTCGGCGCGATTTGGACGGGATTGTGGGCTGCAAACCGTCTCGTGCGGCCGATTTCGAATTTGATCGGCGCTGCGGAGCGCGTCTCCGAGGGTGATCTGAAAGCGCAAGTCGTGGTGGATCGCGACGATGACGAGATCGGCACGCTCGGCCGCACCTTCAACCGCATGACGCAGCAATTGAGCGCGCAGCGTGACGCGCTCGTCGCCGCGAACCGGCAGAATGACGAACGGCGCAGATTCACCGAAGCCGTGCTTGCGGGCGTGAGCGCTGGTGTTATCGGCCTTGATGGGGAAGGTCGCATAAACATCGTCAACCGCATGGCGGCGCGATTGCTCAATGCGGAGCCGGAGGAAATCGAAGGCCAGCATTATTCCGAAGCCGTACCGGAATTGGCAGCCCTCATTCGCCGCGCGATTGCCGAGCCTGTTGGTCGCGCGAGCGGCGAGGCAACGCTCAAACGCGCAGGCGGCGCGCGCACGCTCAGTGTTCAGGTCTCAAGTGAACGCGGCGCATACGGCGGCGGTTTTGTCGCGACATTCGACGACATCACCGATCTTGTTTCCGCACAGCGCACGGCGGCCTGGGCCGATGTCGCACGCCGCATCGCGCATGAGATCAAGAATCCGTTGACGCCGATCCAGCTCTCCGCCGAACGCCTGCGCCGCAAATACGGCAAGGAAATCTCCACCGATCCTGAGGTGTTCGAGCAATGCACGGAGACGATCATCCGTCAGGTCGGCGATATCGGCCGCATGGTGGATGAGTTCTCGTCGTTTGCGCGCATGCCGACGCCGACGATGCGCCGCGAGAACGCGCAGGAACTGCTCAATCAAGCCGTGTTCCTGCAACGCGTCGGGCATCCGCAAGTGAAATTCGCCGTGAAAGCGCCAAGCGATATAGTTTATTTCGAATGCGACGGCAGGCTTGTTTC
>DATHQA010000078.1:0-5360 GCA_035483375.1 Rhizomicrobium sp.
GTCCTATCGTCCGGTTGTCCTTGTTCTCGCGGGTATCGCGCTTTGCGGCTGCGCGTCGGCTCCGTCCGATGTGCAGGGTTTCCGTCAGGCGCAGTTGAATTCTCCGCGCTATCAGGTCGGCTACAATGACGGCTGCGAAGGTGCCAACCAGAACTATGCGCAGTCCAAGATGGCGGGCGGCCGCAATCAGCAATTGTTCGAAACCGATGCCGCCTATCGCGAAGGCTGGCTGGCGGGACGGGAGAATTGCAAGGATACCGTGTTCACCGTGAGCAGCGGCAAACCCAACGACCATCTGATGTTCTGAAACGGCGGGAGGAGCTAACGCCATGTCCTATCGAGCAACCATCCTGAAAGCCGTCTTCGTCGTCTTCTCCGGGGCAGTGCTTTGCGCCTGCGCCACGCATCCTTCCGACACCAAGGGCTTTCGCGAGGCGGAGCTGAATTCGCCGAGCTATCAGATCGGCTACAATGATGGCTGCGAAGGCGCCAACCAGAATTACGCCCAAGCCAAGGAGGCCGGCGGGCGCAACAATCAGCTGTTCCAGTCCGATCCCACCTATCGCGAAGGCTGGCTGGCAGGGCGGACGAATTGCCTGGATACAACGTTCCTCATCAGCAACGGCAAGCCGTCCGATCACCTTGAGAGCCTTTACTAAGGCTGCGAGGCGAGAATTGAATTGCCTCGCGTTCGCGGGCTAACCTCCCGTCCAGGCGGCATAAATCACACGACCGCAAGGATTCGAGGAAATGTCCGAAGCAGCAAAACAGGCCGCATGGCCTGCCATGTCCATCGCGCAGGCGCACAAGCTTCTCACCGCGCCCGGTTCGATTTTCGAAATGGGTGAGACCGAGATACGCGGCATCAAAACGCGCATCTGGAAGAACGCGCCGCCGACCTTGATGCATCTGTTCCTGTGGTCGCGGCAATTCGCGGACAAGACGTTCCTTGTTTATGAGGGCGACCGCGCGACATTCGAGTCGTTTGCGCGGGCCGCACTCGCCATCGCCGATGAATTGCAGAAACAGGGCGTGAAGAAAGGCGACCGCGTCGCCATCATCATGCGCAATCTGCCGGAATGGCCTGCGATCTTTTTCGGTGCAGAGCTCGTGGGCGCCATCGTCACGCCGCTCAATGCATGGTGGACAGGGCCGGAACTTGAATATGGCCTCGTCGATTCCGGATCGAAGATCGCATTCGTCGATGCCGAGCGGCTGGAGCGCATTGCCGAGCATCTCGTCAATTGTCCCGCGCTCGAACGCGTTTATGTGAGCCGCCATTTAGAGGAGTTGCCGAACCCCGTCGTGCATCGCCTCGAAGATGTGACAGGCGCGGTGAACGATTGGGCGAAGCTGCCGGATCGTCCTGTTCCCGATGTCGGCCTTGTTCCCGATGACGAAGCGACGATTTTCTATACGTCGGGCACGACGGGAAAACCGAAAGGCGCGCTCGGTACGCATCGCAATATGCTGTCGAACATCATGGCGTCGGGGTCGGCGTCGGCGCGGAATTTCCTGCGCCGCGGCGAGCCCGTGCCGCTGCCCGATCCGAGCCTGCCGCAACGCGCGACGTTGCTCTCCGTGCCGTTCTTCCACGCCACGGGATGTTTCGCGATCCTTGGGCCGTCATTGTTTGTCGGTGCGAAAATCGTACTGATGCATCGCTGGGAGCCGGAGCAGGGCATGGCGCTCATCGCGCGCGAACGCATCACGCAGGCCGGCGGCGTGCCTACGATTGCGTGGCAATTGATCGAACATCCCGCGCGCGCGAAATACGATCTGTCGTCACTGGAATCGGTGGCCTATGGCGGCGCGCCGTCCGCGCCGGAGCTTGTGCGCAAGATCAAGGAGATTTTTCCGAAATCGCTGCCCGGCAATGGCTGGGGCATGACGGAAACATCCGCCACCTGCACCACGCATAGCGCGGAGGATTACGAGCATCGTCCGGATTCCTGCGGGCCTGCGGTCGCGGTATGCGATCTCAAAGTTATGACGCCGGATGGCGCGCGCGAACTCGGCCCCAATGAGGTGGGAGAAATCTGGGCGCGGGGTCCCAATATCGTCAAAGGTTATTGGAACAAGCCGGAAGCGACAGCAGCAACGTTTGTCGATGGCTGGGTGCGCACGGGCGATCTCGGCCGGGTGGATGAAGAAGGTTTCTGCTTCATCATGGATCGCGCCAAGGACATGCTCATCCGCGGCGGCGAGAATATTTACTGTATCGAAGTCGAGAATGCGCTTTACGAACATCCCGCCGTGATGGATGCGGCGATCGTGGCCATTCCGCACAAGACGCTCGGCGAAGAACCGGGCGCGGTTGTGCATCTTTCGCCCGGTATGCATGCAAGCGAAGAAGAATTGCGCGCCTTCGTGGCAGGCAAGCTCGCCGCCTTCAAAGTGCCGAAGAAGATTGTGTTCTGGCCCGAGACTTTGCCGCGCAACGCGAACGGCAAGATCGTCAAGACGGAATTGAAGAAGGTGTTTGCTTAAATTACCTCCCCTCTGTGGGGAGGTCGGAGAGCGAAGCGATCCGGGTGGGGGGCCGCTGTCGATATTCACCCCCACCCGATGCCATTCGCTTCGCTCATGCCATCGACCTCCCCACAATGGGGGAGGTGATTCAAGCGTTCACCTTCTCCCCCAACCGCTTGATATTCTCCTCATGTGCCGTGCGGTCGATGCGATAGAAGGTCAGGCACGCAAAGCCCGCTATAAACAGCACGAACACGGTCGGAAGATAAACGAGCACGAGACGATGCGGGATCGCGGGGTCGAGCGTCGCCGGCGCCGCGGCTTGCGGAAAATGCACAAGGCTCAATAGAAGTCCTGCGATGAAAACGCCCACGCCGGACACCGCTTTCTGCACGAGAGAGTTGAACGAGAAGAACAATCCTTCGGAGCGTCTGCCCGTCCGCAACTGACTGTCTTCCACGACATCGGCCAGCATGGACCCAAGCAGGATCGTGCAGCCGATATAGAATGTCGTCATGATAAGCGTGAAGCCGAGCAGCAGCGGCATAAGAGCGGGCGAGCCGTTCGCAGGGAACAATCCTGCAAGCCGCAACACGAAGGGCAGCGAATAGAACAACACGCCGCCCAGGAACAGCGCGAGCGCGACCGCTTTCTTGCCGAAGCGCCGCGACAAAGGCGTGCTCGCGCCCCAGGTGATGAACGGCGCGAATATGACAATGATCGAAAGGTCGGCGATCTCGTTGTTGTCGAGGCCCCAGAAATAGGTGTTGAAATAGATCGTGAGCGCCGTCAGCACGCCGATGCCGACATAAAGCAGTAACGCCGCCGCCATGAGCGAGATGAACGGCCCGTGCCAAAGCGTAGCGATCATCTCGCGCGCGAATTGCGCCGGGCTGCGCTTGCGCTTCTCCGGCACCATGAATTGCGGAATATGCCGATGCGTGCCGGAGGCCGATATGAGAATCGCCGCAAACATCGTGATCGCAGCGACAAGCGCATAACGCGAATAGCCCGCCGGATTGAGCTGCCCCACGGGATGGGCCGCATCCGGCACAAGGAACACGCGCAAGGTCAGCACCGCCATCGACAGCGCGCCTATCCATCCGAACAAATAACGATAGGAGAGAAAAGACGTGCGCTGGTCGTAATCTTGCGTCAATTCCGCGACAAGCGCCGAACTCGGAATCTCATACATCGCGATGAAGGTGCGCACGATGATCGTGATCGCGATGAGATAATAGAACAGCGCCTCGTGTCCCCAATGCGGCGGATTCCACAAGAACCAATATGAGATCGCCACGGGCAATGCGGCTGCATACATGAAGGGATGCCGCCGTCCCCATCGCGTGCGAAGCCCGTCCGAAACCTGTCCGATGATGGGATCGGCGAGCGCATCCACCGTCAGTGCGATGCCGATAGCCATGCCCACCCATTGCGCGGGCAGGCCTATGATCTGGTTGTAGAACAGGAGCAGGAAGCTCGTGAAACCCTGATCCTTCACGCCATAGGCGATCGAACCGAAGCCGTAGAACAATTTCGTCCTGACGCTTGCGAGATCCTTTGCGGTATTCACCCCGGCTCCATTCCAAAAAGGGGCCGGACTGTTGCGCGCTTCATGCGCGAAGTCACTAGGACCGCACGCCTGCAGGATGTTAGACAAAAAGAGAAATTGACGCGCGCCCGTCATGCACAGGCGTATGATAAGCGCATGGATTCGCCCGGATCGTAGAATGGCAGAACCGATATTCTTTGGTGTGAGGCGCTGGCTATGGCCCGCGGCGGCGGGGCTTGCACTCGGCGCTGTTGCCTCTGCATTCGGCGGCATGATCGGCATGTGGGCTGCGATTGCGCTGGCCGCGCTTGCGGCCGCCGCCGCTTTCTTTGTCGCGGGCAGTGAGCGCGCCGTGACCGCCGCCGATCACGCGTGCGAGGGCAAGGATATCTTGCCCGGCTTCGCACCCGATGTGTTCGAACATCTACCGGATCCGCTGCTGCTGCTCGATGCGGGCGGGCGCATCGTGTTCGCGAACGCCGCGATGGCGTCCGTCATCGGCAGTGATTATGTGCGCAAGCATGTCTCGTCGCTGCTGCGCACGCCTGCGCTTCTCGAAGCCGCCGAACGCACATCCGCCACGGGCGAACCCACGACCGTGCAGTTCAGCATCCCCGTTCCCATCGAGCGTTACTTCAACGCCTATCTCTCGCGCACGGATTCCAATCCGCCGCTTACCGCGATGCTGCTGCACGACATCACGGCTGCACGCCGGGCCGAACAGACGCGCGCGGATTTCGTCGCCAATGCGAGCCATGAATTGCGCACGCCGCTTGCCGCAGTGTCCGGTTTCATCGACACGCTCAAAGGCCATGCCCGCGACGATGCGGAGGCGCGCGCGCGCTTCCTCGACATCATGAGCGTGGAGGCAGGCCGCATGCGCCGCCTCATCGACGATCTGCTTTCGCTGACGCGCATTGAATTGAATGAGCATGTGCCGCCCCTCGGCGAAGTGCGGCTCGATGATGTCGTGCGCGATGCGGCGGCGGCGCTCAGTCCGCTCGCCCAGATCGACCGTATCACGATCAAGATCACGCCCACACCGAATTTGCCATTTGTCTCCGGCGAGCGCGACGAACTCACCCAGCTTTTCCAGAACCTCATCCACAACGCGATCAAATATGGCCGGACGGGCGGTCATGTGTGGGTCAATATGGGCGTGTCTTCGGGGCAGGGCCGCAGGGGCGCGCCCGATATGGTCTATGTCGGCATCACCGACGACGGCGAGGGCATCCCACGCGACGCAATCCCGCGCCTGACCGAGCGATTCTACCGTGTCGACGTCAAAAGAAGCCGCGAGCGGGGCGGCACGGGCCTGGGCCTCGCCATCGTCAAG
>DATHQA010000079.1:0-5060 GCA_035483375.1 Rhizomicrobium sp.
CGCCGTCGCGCAACGCCATGAGGCTGGCGAGGCTGACTGTCGAGGCGGCCATCGTCGCGAGCGCGGCCAAGGGCGCCCAGACCGGTGCGTGGATCATATGCCCTTCCCACTCTGTATGAGGCGGCCTGAGCGTCTCATAAGACGGCCTAGTTGTAAATGCGACTTATTCGCAAATTGGAACGAATCCGCCTCCTCTGATGTCATGGCCCGCCTAGTGCGGGCCACCCAGGTGATATGGCTTCCGTTTCGAAGGATTTTCTCCACTTATCTTTCCGCAAAGGTGCAAACTTCAACTGGGTGGCCCGCACTAGGCGGGCCATGACATTGAGGTTTCAGATGCATGGCTTGGCTCAATGAAGGACTGATCGGTGTGGAAGGCGGAAGGGCGCTGATCCAGACGCCTGCGCTGGTGATCGATCTCGATGTTCTGGAGCGCAATATCGCGCGCATGGGAAGCCACGCGAAAGCACGCGGCATCGGACTCAGGCCGCATGCAAAATCTCACAAATGCCTCGAGATCGCCGAGCGCCAGATTGCGGCGGGTGCGATGGGCATTTGCGTGGCGAAACTCGGCGAAGCGGAAGCGCTCAGCGCGGGTGACGAGATCGCATCCATTCTCGTCACATCGCCCGTCGTGACGGATGCGGGCATCGCGAGGCTTGTCGCGCTCAATGAGAACGTGAAATCCCTCATAGCCGTGTGCGACGATGCAGAGATTGCGGCGCAGCTCAACGAAGCCGCGCGCGCAACCGGAAAACCGTTGAAGATCCTCATCGATATCGATCCCGGCATGGGCCGCACCGGCATCCGTCCCGGCGACGATGCGATGGCGCTTGTCGAACAGATCGCGCAATCGAACGGCCTCGAATATGCGGGCCTGCAATGCTATGCGGGCCATGTGCAGCATATGGAATCGCCGAACGAACGGCGCGCGCAATCGCTGGCCGCGCTCGACGAACTTGCAAAATTCCGCGATGCGCTCGCCGCGCGCGGGCTCAGCCCTCAAATAATTTCCGGCGGCGGCACGGGTACATTCGATATCGATCCCGATGCGTGTGTGCTCAACGAATTGCAGGTCGGCTCCTACATCTTCATGGACCGGCAATACAACGATGTGTGGACGAAGCCGGGCGAAACGCCGCCATTCGAAACTTCACTTTTCGTACAAACAACGGTCATCAGCGCGCATCGTGACGGTCTCGCAACGACGGACGCGGGCTTGAAAGCCTTCGCGACAGACGCTGCCACACCACAAATCGTGCGCGGCGCACCGGAAGGCGCGAGCTATTTCTTCTATGGCGATGAGCAAGGCGGCGTGATTTACGCGCCGGACGGCCGCCAATTGAGGCCGAAAGATGTCCTGTCTTGCGTGGTTCCGCACTGCGATCCGACGGTCAATCTCTATGATTGCTATCATGTCGTGCGCGGTGAAACGCTTGAATTTATTTGGCCAATCGAAGCCCGCGGCCGTTCCTTTTAAATCCTGACGGAACATCCTTAATCCTGCACGCGTTGTTCATGCTGGGTTCAGCCGCGTCCGACCAATATCGCAAACAAGGGACGAAGGCATTGAACAAAGGAGTGTACAACATGAAGAAGCTGACAAAGATCGCGCTTGGCGCCGCTCTGGCAGCAGGTACGGCTCTTGCCGCTTCTGCACCGGCGAACGCTGGCGTTTCCGTGGGAATCGGATTCGGTTTCCCGGGTTACTATGGCCCAAGGCCATATTACGGCTACTGCGACTACTACAGCCCCTGGTACGACCCATACTATTGCGGTGGCGGATACGGACCGGGCTGGGGCGGTGCGTACTTCTACGACCCCGTCTTCTTCGGCGGATACTGGTATCACGGCCCGTTCCGTTGGCGTTCTTGGGGCGGTCACCGCTGGTTCTGGGTGAACGGCCATTGGCATCAGAACGAATGGCATGGCGCGATGCCCGGCCATGTCGAATTCCACAATGGCGGCTCATGGGATGGCCATCTGCATGGCTTCGGCAGCAGCCCGTCTTGGCATGCCGGCGCGGGTTCGTGGGATCACGGCGGCTCATGGGGTCATGGCTCCTGGAGTGGCGGTTCGCACGGTTCGTGGAGCGGCAGTTCTGCAGGCTCGAGCGCGCATAGCTCTGCAGGCGGCGGCATGCATGGCGGCGACGGCGGCTGGCACGGCCACTAAGTGAACGAAAGCCTTCGCCTCGCGTTTAGGCTATAGGATTTCGTGGCGGCTCCGGCGCGCCTTGCGTCGGGGCCGTTTTTTCAAACTCGCGTGCGTATCTCGCGAGGGGCATAGGAATGCAGAGACACGTCGTCTCTTGGATGGAAAGGAAATATGAAATGTCTAATTCCCTCAAAACAGGACTTGCCGCGGCCTTGTTGGCCGGTTCGGCGCTCGTTGCGTCCGCGCCTTCGCAAGCGGCCAGCATAGGTGTTTCGATTGGAGGGCCGGGCTTCGGTGTCTCCTACAGCACCCGTTCCGGCGGCTATTGCGACCGCTGGGGTTGCCCCACGAACTACTGGGGCTATCCGGTCTATTACGGCGGCGTATATTACGGCGGTTCGTGGTATCGCGGCCCGCTTTACTATCGCTATTACGGCGGTGCGCATCAGTATTGGCTGCATGGCGGCTGGCATAATGACGAATGGCGCGGTGGTCCGCGTCCCGGCTGGGCTGCCAGTTATCATTATGGCCCGGCTTTAGGCCTCGACTGGTATCGCGGCCACGGGTTTGCGGTGCGCGACAATGATTGGGGCCGCTGGAATGCCTGGACCCGCACCCACAATTGGAATCGCGACCATTGGGATTGGGCTCGCGACCATGATTGGCACCATGACAATTGGGGCCACGACAATGGCAACCACAATTGGGGTCACGACAACAACAACTGGCATGACAACAACAACAACAACAACAACAACAACAACGGCCACGACAATCACTGGAACGGTCACTGATCCACGTTTGGTTTGAATGCCTGGAACCCCGGCGGTGCGAATCCGCCGGGGTTTTTCTTTGTGCTATAAGGTGCGCGCAATAAATCCCGCGAGGCGGACATGCGCATCGGCGTTCCCAAGGAAATCAAGAATCACGAATATCGCGTCGGCATGACGCCGCCCGCCGTGCGCGAGCTCACCGCGCGCGGGCATGTCGTATTCGTGGAAACGCAAGCAGGCGAAGCCATCGGCCTGCATGACGAGATGTATGAGCGCGTGGGCGCGAAGATCCTGCCCAATGCCGATAATGTGTTCGCCGCCGCCGACATGATCGTAAAGGTGAAGGAGCCGCAGCCATCGGAAATTGCGCGGCTGAAACCGGGACAGACCTTATTCACCTATCTGCATCTCGCGCCCGATCCGGAACAGACGAAGGGCTTGCTCGATTCCGGTGCGACCGCGATTGCCTATGAAACGGTGACGGATGTGCGCGGCGGCTTGCCGTTGCTTGCGCCGATGAGCGAAGTGGCGGGCCGCATGTCGATCCAGGCGGGCGCGCATAGCCTCGAGATCGCGCAGGGCGGGCGCGGAATGTTGCTCGGCGGCGTGCCGGGCGTGCCCGCGGCGAAGGTCGTGATTCTCGGCGGCGGCGTTGTTGGCACCAATGCCGCGCGCATGGCGATGGGGCTCGAGGCGCATGTCACCGTCATCGATATCTCGCTGCACCGGCTTTACGAGTTGGACCTGCAATTCGGGGCTATGCTGAACACCATATATTCGACCATCGATTCGATCGAGGAGCATGTGACGAGCGCCGATCTCGTCATCGGCGGCGTGCTGCTGCCGGGTGCGGCCGCGCCCAAGCTCATCACCAAGCAGATGGTGCAGCACATGAAGAAAGGTTCGGTGATCGTGGACGTCGCCATCGATCAGGGCGGCTGCGCGGAGACGAGCCATCCGACGACGCATGCCAATCCCACCTACAAAGTGAATGACGTCGTGCATTATTGCGTGGCGAATATGCCGGGCGGCGTCGCGCGCACATCCACCTTCGCGCTCAACAACGCGACGTTGCCGTTCACGATCGCGCTCGCCGAACAGGGCCCCGAAAAAGCGATGCAGGCGAATCCGCATCTGCGCGCGGGCCTCAACGTTTACAAACACACACTGACATATAAAGCCGTGGCGGATGCGCAAGGCTTGCCGTTCAAGAAAGCCGAACAAATATTGGGGCAGTAATCGTTTGGGATGATTAGCTTAGCGGTTGTCAGGCACCTGACTTTCTCGTAACTATTGCGTCAAGGGCGCTTCGGGAAATGCTGTCGATGGTCGCATAGCGGCCACGCTTCCAGAGTCCGGGCAGAATTCGATGGCCGCGCAGTCGCGTTAACTGCGAGCGGAAGCTTTCAACTTCGGGGTGATACATGACGACGATTGTCGGTGGAGCAAGCGGAACATCAAATTCATTCGATAGCGATTCGCTTAAAGCGATAGCGTCCTGGTCGCTCGGCTCCCACAGTTCCACACAGTTCACTCTCTCGGATTCGCCCGATTACTTGACCGCTCAGGGCACCGGCATCGGCTACAGCAGCAATCATCCCAGCAGCGGCACGATCACGAGCCTGTCCTACAGCACCGGCGGTGACGCCAGCGATTGGAGCGGCTTCAACGTTTCGGTTTCCTCCGCCTGGAACGCGATTTCGAGCGGCGATGTAAACTCGTTCGACAACCTTTTTTTCGGCGGCAATGACACATTCAACATGCAGGCCTCGAACGGCCAGGACTATCTTCAGGGCGGGGCCGGAAACGACACATTCAACTATACAGGGAATTTCGGCGGGTTCACCCATATCGACGGCGGCACCGGCACGGACACGCTGAACCTGAACGGCGACTATTACGGATATAATCCCCTCGGTTATGTGACCAATGTCGAGATCATAAAATTCAATCCCGGTCATTACTATTCATTCGCGGATCAAGTGAACTCCGCATTGACCGTCGACGCGTCGTCGTTGCAGGCGGGCGATAGCGCAAATTTCGAGAATCTCGGCGGCAGCGGCGTACTGACGATGAATGGCGGCGCGGGCAATGACAGCCTCATCAGCGGTCCGGGGAACGACATCTTCA
>DATHQA010000080.1:0-8086 GCA_035483375.1 Rhizomicrobium sp.
TCGAGATGGTGATGCCGCGCGCTTTTTCTTCCGGCGCCTTGTCGATCTGATCGTAGGCCGTGAACGTGGCGCCGCCCGTCTCCGCAAGCACCTTCGTGATCGCAGCCGTCAGCGACGTCTTGCCGTGATCGACGTGACCGATCGTCCCGATATTGCAGTGCGGCTTGTTCCGCTCAAATTTTGCCTTGCCCATTTATCTTCTCCGGTCAGCTAAACTTCTTGATGATTTCTTCCGCAACCTGTTGCGGCACCTGCGCGTAGTGATCGAACTGCATCGTGTATTGCGCGCGTCCCTGAGACATCGAACGCAGCGTGTTGATGTAGCCGAACATGTTGGCAAGCGGGACCATCGCGTTGACAATCGTCGCATTGCCGCGCACGTCCTGGCCCATCACCTGACCGCGGCGGCCAAGCAGATCGCCGATGACGCCGCCCGTGTAATCATCAGGCGTCACGACCTCGACCTTCATGATCGGTTCGAGCAGTTTCACCGCGCCTCTCGACGAGAGTTCGCGGAACGCAGCGCGCGCTGCGATGTCGAACGTCAGCGCGTTCGAATCCACTTCGTGATATTTGCCGTCCGTCAACTTCGCCTGGAAGTCGATGACCGGAAAGCCCGCGATCAAGCCGCTTTCCTTCTGCGCCTTGATACCTTTTTCAACCGACGGAATGAATTCCTTCGGGATTGCGCCGCCCACGACATCGTTCTCGAACACGAAACCGGAACCCGGCGGCAGCGGTTCGAAATCGATTGTCACTTCGGCGAACTGGCCCGAACCACCGGTCTGTTTCTTGTGCGTGTATTTGATCGTGACGGGCTTGGTCAGCGTTTCGCGATAGGCGACCTGCGGCGCGCCGACATTGGCATCGACTTTATATGTGCGCTTCAGAATATCGACCTTAATTTCAAGGTGCAGTTCGCCCATGCCCTTGAGGATCGTCTGGCCGGATTCCTGATCGGTCGAAACGCGGAAAGACGGATCTTCCTGCGCAAGACGCGTGAGCGCCATGCCCATCTTTTCCTGATCGGCTTTCGTCTTCGGCTCGATGGCGACCTCGATCACGGGATCGGGGAATTCCATCTTTTCGAGGATGACGGGATTGTTCGGATCGCACAGCGTTTCGCCGGTCGTCGAATATTTGAGGCCCGCGAACGCCACAATGTCGCCCGCGCGCGCTTCCTTCACGTCTTCGCGGCTGTTGGCATGCATAAGCAGCATGCGACCGACGCGTTCCGTCTTGTCCTTCACGGAATTGAGCGCGCCTGTGCCGGACGTGACCATGCCGGAATAGACGCGCACGAACGTGATCGAACCAACGAACGGATCGTCCATGATCTTGAACGCGAGACCGGCGAACGGTGCCTTGTCGTCGGCGGGACGCAGCAGCACTTCTTCCGTGCCGGGCTTGGTGCCTTCGACAGGCGGAATGTCGAGCGGCGACGGCAGATAATCCACGACCGCATCGAGCAGCGGCTGCACGCCTTTGTTCTTGAATGCCGAGCCGCACAGCACCGGCACGAAATGAAACGCGGTCGAACCTTTGCGGATGCAACGGCGAAGATCGTCTTCGCTCGGCTCCTTGCCGTCGAGATAGGCTTCGAGAAGCTTGTCGTCTTCTTCAACCGCCATTTCGACGAGCTTGGCGCGATATTCCTGTGCGCGCTCAGCCATGTCGGCGGGAATGTCTGTGACGTCGAATTTTGCGCCGAGTTGTTCTTCGTGCCAGATCAGCGCCTTCATGCGCACGAGATCGACGATGCCCTTGAATTCCGCTTCGGACCCAATCGGCAATTGCACGACCATCGGACGCGTACCGAGGCGATCCACCATCATCTCGACGCAACGGTCGAAATTGGCGCCCATGCGATCCATTTTGTTGACGAAGCAAATTCGGGGAACGTGATATTTGTCGGCCTGACGCCAAACGGTTTCGGATTGCGGTTCAACGCCCGCAACGGCATCGAACACCGCGACCGCGCCGTCGAGCACGCGCATGGAACGCTCGACTTCAATCGTGAAGTCCACATGGCCAGGCGTGTCGATGATGTTGATGCGATGGTCACGCCAGTAGCAGGTGGTGGCGGCGGACGTGATCGTGATGCCGCGTTCTTGTTCCTGCTCCATGAAGTCCATGGTGGCGGCGCCATCATGCACTTCGCCGATCTTGTGGCTCTTGCCCGTGTAATAAAGGATGCGCTCGGTCGTTGTCGTTTTGCCCGCATCGATATGCGCGCAAATGCCGATGTTGCGATAATGGTCGAGTTCAGTCGTGCGCGCCATGGCGTGTTCCTGCGGCCCTACCAGCGATAGTGCGAGAAGGCGCGGTTGGCGTCGGCCATCTTGTGCGTGTCTTCGCGTTTCTTGACGGCGTTGCCGCGATTGTTGGCGGCGTCGAGCAATTCGCCCGAAAGACGGCCCGTCATCGTCGGCTCGTTGCGGCCGCGCGCGGCCGTGATGAGCCAGCGGATCGCGAGCGCGCGGCTGCGATCGGTGCGCACTTCCACGGGCACCTGATACGTCGCACCGCCGACGCGGCGTGAGCGCACTTCGAGCGCGGGCGAAACATTGCGCAGCGCTTCGTGGAATACGACGAGCGGATCCTGCTTCGTCTTTGCCTGGATCACATCGAATGCGCCGTAGATGATTCCTTCGGCGGCGGATTTCTTGCCGTCATACATGAGGCTGTTCATGAATTTGGCGAGAACCAGATCGCCATATTTGGCATCCGGATTGATTTCACGGCGTTCAGCGCGGCGGCGGCGGGACATGTGTGTTTCCTCTCGTCGCTTATTTCGGACGCTTCGCGCCGTAGAGCGAACGGCGCTTGCGGCGGTCTTTCACGCCTTGCGTGTCGAGCACGCCGCGGATGATGTGATAGCGAACGCCCGGAAGATCCTTCACGCGGCCGCCACGCAGGAGCACGACGGAATGCTCCTGAAGATTGTGGCCTTCGCCGGGAATGTAGGTCACGACTTCATATCCGTTGGTCAGGCGCACCTTCGCGACCTTGCGAAGCGCCGAGTTCGGCTTCTTCGGCGTCGTCGTATAGACGCGCGTGCAGACGCCGCGCTTCTGCGGATTTCCCGCAAGCGCAGGCACCTTGTTGCGCTTGGGCTTTTCCCCGCGCGGTTTGCGGATCAACTGATTGATCGTCGGCATTCTCTATTCCTGCTCCCGCGCTTTCGCGCAACTCAAACGGCTAACGGGGCTTGGCCTTTCGGCTGCCCCGGACATGCGGAGGACTGAAGGGGGTACCCTTGGAGTCGCGCGTGCTCGAACATCAAAAACTGACTTTGCCAACAGCGTTTCCGCGCTTACGCGCAGACAAGCCTGTCCGCGAAGGTGGCGCTGTATAAACGCGCGATTCCTGTGGGTCAAGCGCAGCGAAAGGATATTTCCCACAGGGTTTTAGCGAACCTCCCCTCTGACGGCCCGCCAGCGGGGCAAGGCCCCATCAGGCAAAACTTAAGACCGGGCTTTTATGCTGTCCAAACGGCTATTTCGAAACAACGCCTTGGATCCCATGAGAAAATTCCCCCTCTTTGTCTGGCTGGCCGTGTTTCTGATCGCCGAGCTGGCGCTGCAATACTTCTCGCTACCGGGCATTTTCCTGATGTTCCTCGGCGCGCCGTTCTGGTCGGTCATCCTCGTTAACGGCATCCTGCTTTCGATGGGATGGGACGCATTGAAGGGAACCATCCCGCGCTGGGCCATCGCCGTGCCCGTCCTCGTTTATGCGGCCTATTTCGTGTCCTTTGGCATGTCACGAATCGAATATGGCGAGCTTTCCGCTCAGGTGAACCGGGCGAACGCGGGACAATCCGTGCCCTTTGATCCCCGAAAACAGGATCTGTACGTGGACTATTCGCAGGGGCCGACGGAGCGCGGAGACGACATCGCCTATCAGATGCTGGCGAATTTCAAACTGCCGTCGATGTATCAATTCGATTATCGCAACAAAGCCGAAACCCTGCTCTCCAAACTGATCGAAACGCATCGCTGCGAATTCTACCGCAGCCATTATTCCGGGCCCCAAGATGTCAATGTCGCATGGTTCCAAACGCATCGCGTTTTCATCATGAACGCCTGCATAGGAACGTTGGAGCAAGCCTCGCTCAAACCGCGCGTGGTTTTGACGCCGATGGCAGATGAAATCATAGAAAAATCGCTGCTCAAGGCGGTTCTTCATCCCATGATGATAGAAACGCCGAACGGGACAAAGGCACGCGTGGCGGCAGGAAGCGCTTCCTTGCTCCAACCGATACCAATGCCGGTCATCGGCTGCGTGCTGATTGATAATCCCTCGTCATGGAAATGTTTTGCCCAACTCGTGCGGACCAGTCTGCCGCTCGGATATGATGCCGCCTCCGGCGAAGACGGACGTGTAATGCTTGCGGGGCGGGCGTTGGGTCTGCCGCTCCGTCAAGCGATCAATGCGAAAGGTTCGCCCGTCCAATTCGGCGACGTACAGGGCGAGATCGATCCCAGCGAAATCCCGTGATCAGGTTCCGCAAAGCGCGATGACCTCCCTCACCGCCATCACCATGAGCACGAGCGTAGAGAGCGTGAACACGCCAAAGCGCATGCTGACGCGGTTGAACGTGCACTGGATCAGCGTGTGGACCACCCGCAGTGCCACATAGGCCCAGGCCAGTTCTATATTTAGTTTGTCGCCGTGCTGGGCGAGAAAAATATAGAAAGCGAGCGCATAGAAGATCGTCGGCTGTTCCATCAGATGGTTGTAATTGTCGGCCACCTGGCGGGCGGAACTCGGCAAAACGTTCAGCGCGCTCGCATGGGCGGCGGCTTGCGGGGCAATGCGAGCCTTCTGCATCGCGGGGATGCGCGTCGCATACATCCAGATCCACACGATTAAAGAGAGACAGACCAGCGCCAGGACCGGCGTAAGGATCGAATTCATGCGTTTTCTCCCGGATTCGTTATGAACGACAATTTGTCAGGTTTCCGGGTTCCCTTCTACCCCGCGACAAAGTTGCGACTCATTCTCATCGACATTGACGGCAGGCTTCAGCCCCGCCATGGTCCCTTTAGTTGCGAACGATTATCAATCACAGATGGGGATAGAGATGGATTCCGTGAAGGGGCGTACTGCGTTCGGCATAACAAGCATGGGCCTCACCTCCATGGCCGCTGTGACGAGTGCGTTCGGCCAGACGGTTGTGGCCTCGAATTCGGGCGTCGAGACCGTCAACGTCACTGCGCAACGCACGAGCATCGACATGATGCCGGAGACGGTTCTCAACACGCCGCAATCCATCAACATCGTCCCCGCGCAGGTCATTCAGGAACAGGGTCTCAACAATCTTCAGGATGCATTGCGCAACGTGCCGGGCATCACGCTCAACGCAGGCGAAGGCGGCGCGCATGGCGATCAGGTGAATCTGCGCGGCTTTTCCGCGAGCGACGATTTCTTCCTCGACGGATTGCGCGACACGGGCTTCTACACGCGCGACACGTTCGATATGGATTCGGTGGAAGTTTATAAAGGCCCCGCATCCACGCTGTTCGGGCGCGGCTCGACCGGCGGCGTCATCAACCAGATCACAAAGAAGCCGCAGCTTTATCCGATTTATGACGCATCGCTTACAGGTGGCACGAATTCTGAAATCAGAGCCACGGCAGATGTGAACTATGTCATCAGCGACGACGCTGCGTTGCGTCTTGCGCTCATGGGCGAGACGAGCGGTGTCGAGGATCGCGACTTCGTGCACAACCGGCGTTGGGGCGCCGCACCCTCGTTCGCCTATGGCATCGGCCGGGACACGACGGTGCTTGTGCAATATTTCCACGAACAGGAAGACAACACGCCCGACTTCGGCCTTCCCTTCGTGTTCGGCGAGCCCGCGCCCGTCAAGCGCGACCTATATTATGGCCTGCCGAGCGACGACCGCATCAAAAGCGATGTGAACATCGGGACCGCGCGCATCGATCACGCCATCAGCAATTGGCTTTCGATCAGCAACAAATCACGCGCCGGATTCTATTGGTTCGATACGCGCCAGACCGCGCCCACCTATGGCAGCGCGAATTGCTATGCCGATGCGACCGCGCCTTACACGGGTGCGCCGCTTTGCACAGGCGCTGCAGGCGAAGTTCCAGTGACGACAGAAAATCCGCTTTATCCCGTGTTCGGCACGCCGCTCAATCAGATTTATGTGTTGCGTGATCGCCCGAGTGCGGAAGGCACGGTCCAGACGCTCATGAACGAAACCGATCTGACCGCGAAGTTCGAGACCGGCCCGCTAGCGCATACACTCGTCACGGGCGTGGAAGTGGATCGCGAAGCAGCCTCGCTTACGCGCTACGTCAATCAGGACGACGAGATAGTGCCGACGCCGCTGCTTGATCCCGATCCGTTCGAGGCATTCCCCGGTACGCAAACATCCGTCCGCCAGCAGCCCATAACGAAGACGAGCACGCTCGGCATCTTCGCCGTCGATACGATCGATATCGGTCCGCATTGGAATATCGTCGGTGCGCTGCGTTTCGATCATTTCGGTGCACGCTTCGATCAGTCGGTCGGCACGCCGTCGCACTTCGTACATGACGACAATATCGTCAGCCCGCGCGCGGCGATCACCTACAAGCCGACGGAGAACATCAGTGCCTACATCTCCTACGGTACGTCATTCGATCCGTCGGCGGAGAATCTCTCGCTCGCGGCGAGCAATGCAGGTCTCGATCCCGAGAAAGACCACACCTACGAAGCAGGTGTGAAAACGCTGTGGCTGCAGGGTCAGCTTTCCGCGACGGGTGCAATCTTCGACACGGAAATGACGAATGCGCGCATCGCCGATCCCACGCAGCCGGGCTTGCAGGCGCTTGAGGGCGATCTCGATGTGAAAGGCTTCGAGTTCGATCTCGCGGGCTATATCACGCCGCAATGGGAGGTCGATGCGGGCTACACCTATCTCAATCCGAAAGCGGACGGCCTTCTCGGGACAGGGGTGGAAAGTGAAATTCCGAATACCGCTCATGACCAGGCCAATGTGTGGACGACGTATGATTTCCAGAATGGGTTGAAAGCAGGCACGGGCGTCTATTGGACCGGGCGGCGTTTCGCAGGGCTCGATACGCTTGTCGATCCGGGCACGACGGTGCAGGTTCAGGTGCCCTCGTCCATCACCTGGGACGCAATGGTTTCGTATCAGATCACCGACAATCTCGGTTTGCAGCTTAACGGCCAGAACCTGACGAACGCGTATTACTACACCAATTCGTACTTCACGCGGCCAGGCGAGAACCACGTGATCCCCGGCGCGGGCCGCACCTTCCTGCTCACCGCAAACGTGTCGCTCTGATGCTGGTTCGCATCCCGCAAGTGCTGACGCCGGACGAACTTAGCGCTTGCCGCGAGCGTCTGGCGAAGGCCGCGTGGGGTGACGGGCGCGTCACAGCGGGTGTGCAATCGGCGAAAGTGAAGGAGAACCTTCAACTCGCCGAAGACAGTACAGAGGCGCGCGAGCTTGGCGCGATTGTCGTGCGCGCGCTCGAGCGCAACGGCATGTTCATGTCGGCGGCGCTGCCCCGCGTCGTGTTTCCGCCGCTGTTCAACAAATACGAGCCCGGCATGGCGTTCGGCGCGCATGTGGACAATGCCATACGCCTTATCCCGGGCACGACGCGTCGTATCCGCACCGATCTTTCGGCGACGCTGTTCCTCAGCACGCCGGAAGATTATGACGGCGGCGAACTCGTCATCGAAGGCCCCTCTTCCGCGCAAGCCGTGAAGCTGCCCGCCGGCGACATGGTACTTTATCCCGCCTCCACACTGCATCGTGTGCAACCCGTTGCGCGTGGCGCGCGCGTTGCTGCATTCTTCTGGGTGCAGAGCATCGTGAAAGATGATGCCGAGCGTGCGGCCCTGTTCGATCTTGACCGTTCCATCGCGGAACTTTCGCAAGCCGCACCCGATCAGGCGGCCCTCGTGCGGCTTACCGCCCTCTATCACAACCTCGTGCGCAAATGGGGTGAGATATGAATGCTCCCATGAAGCCGGATGAGCTATCCGCCTGGCGGCTTGCGGCCCTTTCGATGATGGATCGCACGCAGGTCGATGCACT
>DATHQA010000081.1:0-7326 GCA_035483375.1 Rhizomicrobium sp.
CGCCCGCTTTCGCCCAGGACAACGGCGACAGCATCGAAGTCATCCTGAAGAATGAGCACAAGGCGCCTGCCGCGCACAAACCGAAGACGCCCGAGGCGCCCGCCGACCCGATCACCCATCCGACGGCGAAGGTGATCCTGGGCCGCTGGTTCATCGACAGCTACACGCCGATCTATATGGAGCTGCGCCCCGACGGGAAGCTCGTCTCGGGATGGCTCGCCGGCACCCATTGGAAAGCGCGCGCGCCCGTCGCCTACAAATTCAAGGACGAGACGCATTTCAACGTCGTCGGCACGAAATGCACCTACGAGATTTTCAAGATCAACGACACGGAATTGGACATGAACTGCGGCCCCGTTCCGCAGGTCTTCCTGCGCGCAGTGCCGCCGAGTGGAGCGACCGCGGTGTTCGACAAGCCGCCGGGGAAGTAGGAAAGTTTTCCGATTACTCTAAAATTGGAGATGCTTTGTCTAATTCGTCGAGCGTGAGTTCATCTTAGACAGTTCAACACCATTATAGTATAATGGATATTAGAAATATTTATTTATTAGGAAAAACAATGGACGGGAATGGGGCTGACGACTCGATTGAAAAAGCCAAACCGGGCAAGAAAAGTAAAAAGAAAAAAGCAAAAACAAAGAAGAAAACGATAAGAAGCTCTCCTAAGCGTAATCGAACCGTTCGCATCTATCCGGCGTTAAGCTTCGAAGAAACACTAGTTCTTTCTGAGGCTATCCACACTTACGCATCTGGCGAACGCGTCGCACGACTGACGCTTTTGAAACAAATGAACCTTTCGCCGACATCTAGTTCCACTCAAATACTCATTACAAGTTCGGGAAAATATGGCCTAACCAAGGGTAGTTACATCGCAGAGCATTTGGAACTGACCGAATTAGGACGCAAGGCGACGGATAAAACGATTCCGGTTCGTGTTAGAACGCAAGCAGGATTTGATCTCGCAATCAAAAACATCAAACCGTTTGAAGTTCTTTACGCTCGCTATCGCGGCAAAAAACTGCCATCGCATGACGTAATGTTCGATACGTTAGAAGAGGCAGATTTAGAAATTGCTGACAATAAAGAATGCATCGATACATTCGTTGTAAACGCCAAATATCTCGGATTGCTCCAAACAATCGCTGGCTCTGAAACGCTCGTTCCTATCGAAACGTTGCTCGAACAGTTGCCAGACGCTGATGGAGAATCGAGCGTTGTAACTGCCTTCGAACTAAAGCTGAAAAAGGATGGCGTCGCTGCCGATAGCTCTTCAAATGGAGTTCAGACAGATTGGCAAAAGATCTGTTTCTATATAACCCCCATCGGTGACGAAGGCTCTGAGCAACGCAAGCACTCCGATTTATTTTTAAGCGCGCTAATAGAGCCTGCGTTAAAAGGATTTGGGCTAGAGGTTATTCGCGCAGACAAAATTGGGCAGCCTGGCATGATTACGTCGCAAATTTTGGAACATCTGCTCAAATCAAAAATGGTAATAGCGGACCTTTCATTTCATAATCCGAATGTGTTCTATGAAATGGCCATTCGCCATTTCGCAAAGCTTCCGATAGTTCAGATTTGTCGGAAGAGCGACAAATTACCTTTCGATGTAAATCAAGTGAGAACTATTCCTATCGACACCACAGATATTTACACTTTAGTCCCAAAATTAGAAACGCACAGATCAGAAATAGCTACCGTAGTTAGAGCTGCGTTGGACGGACAGACCGGGAGTAATCCGATATCGATATTTTTCCCCGGTTTATCAGTTCAAATTCCAAAATAACGCGGCAGTTTGAGAGCGATTGGTCACCAACGCCCACTTGCCTTATAAAATCCTCACCTTCCGGGAGGGCTCCACATGAAACCCATCCTCATTCTCGCACCCGCGATACTCATCGCCGCCCCCGCATTCCCCTCCGACACCTCCGGCGTCATGGCCGCGATCAATGCGCAGAACGATGCGCTGAACCGCAACGACATCGAGGCGTCGGCCGCGGTTTATGCGTCGCAAGCCGTCATCATCGACGAATTCGCGCCGCATGTCTGGCGGGGCTCGGATGCCTTTCACGGCTGGAGCTGGTCGCAGCGCTAGAAAACTCTCACATACGCCGCATCACCCCGCGCGCAGCTCCAGCGCTTCGGCTTCCTGCGCCAGCGACAGCGCATAGGCCGCAACCGTGCGCTTGATGCCCGGATCGGTTTCGTTATGCGCGGCCACGAGCACGCGGGCGCACAGCGCGCGCAATTCCATCGACGAACGCGGCACGGCGGCGCGCGTGTAACTGAGGATCAGCCGCGTGCCGAGCCACACCTCGACCTTGTTGGCATTGGGATGCACGCCGAACACGCGCAGCGCATAGCTCTGCGCCTCCGCGTTGGAAGCGCAATCGAAGGAGAGCGAGGCAACCGAATTGCCGTCATTCTCCAGAATGCAGCATTGGTAAACCGGCATAACCGCCACCTGCCGCACGGTGTGGCCCCGGCATTGGCCGTACGAGCCCGTCGTCTGCGATCTCACCGTACGCCCGCGGGAACTCTGCGCTGCGATTATTAACGATTACTTATAGTTGTGGCGTGCGCGCAATGCGCGATGCATTAACGCCGCGCGAGCGTTTACCAACCAAGCCTCTGCGCCGACAACACGAAGCGTTTCGATGTCCGCAAGACGGGCGGCTTATGTCAAAAATTTCATATCGCCGAGCGCTGTTGCAGTCCGCCAAATGCAGACCACCGAGAATCACATCCGCGCGACGATGCGCCCCGAAGGCGTGGGCATCAGCCCGCCCATGCCGGATTGAATAAGGCCAAGCCCGATCAACCGCGCGCGATGACTCCGGAGCATCGATCCCTTGCTCATGAAGCTACGCGACACGATCAGCCGCAACGCCGCCATCTCATCGGTCGTCAAATCACTGCGGCTAGGAATTCGGTCCATGTGAGCCTCGATGGGTCGACTCCAACGTCGAACACCGTTCCCGTAATCTATTTTAAGAGCGCGAGATAGACGACTATGAGCCGATTTGTCGCCAATGCCCCAGCTTCGGCATCGATTGTTTGCAATTTCGAGAATTGGCAAGCGCCGATCACGCCAACGCAACCTTCAACTTCCGCCCCACAGCATGCGCATATTTGCGCAGCGACGCCGTGGAAGGCATGGCGCGCCCGCTTTCCATGCGCGCGACGGCCGATTGCGAGGTGCCCATGCGGCGGGCGACTTCCTCCTGCGTGAGTTTTGCCTTTGCGCGCGCGCCGATAAGTGTCCGCGCCAGCGCGAACTCCTCCTCAAGCGCATCGTATTCCTTCTTGAATTCGGGATCCTTCAACTGCTTTTTCAACCATGTATCGAAACTTCTCATGGCCGTATCTCCTTCATTCGTTCGAACGCAATTTCGATTTCTCTGCGCGGCGTTTCCTGTGTCTTCTTCACGAAGGTCCGCAACACCACCAAACGCTGGCCGCTTGCCGCCACATAGATCGACCGCGCGATGCCGTCGCGCCCTTTGAGCCGCATCTCCCACAATTTGCCGTCGAGATGCTTCACATGAGGTTCGTGCACCGCCCGAGTCCACCGGCGACGATCAATTGCACGATCCGGGCAAACCGCGAACGCATATCAGCGGGCAGGGCATCAACCTCTGCCTCAGCAGCACTATTCACAAATCCGACCGTCCAGCTCATTTTTGATATATATCAGAATTGAGATGGTTGCAAGGCTTGCCCCGAACCTCATTTCGCCCTGCTCCCAAACGTCTTCGGCACATTCGGCCGGCCCGCTCGTTTCATGCGTGTGCGGGAGCCTTTGCCGCGGGAGGGTTTGGTTTCGGGTAAGGCGCCGTCGCGCACGGCCGAGAGAAATGCATCGTCCACGGCGCGCTCCACTTCGCTTTGCCGTGCGAAAGGATCGTCGGCGATGGCGAGTTCGGTCGCGGTGAGCCGCTTGAGTTCGTCGCGTAGGCGCGCGGCGGTTTCGAATTCGAGGTCGGCGGCGGCCTCGCGCATCTTCTTCTCGAGATCGGCTATGTGAGCCTTGATATTGTGGCCGATAAAGGCCGCACCTTCCTCCTCGAAGCCCGCACCCACCGTCACGTGATCGCGTTCGTACATAGAACCCATGATGTCGGAGATGTTCTTCTTCACGCTTAAAGGCGTGATGCCATGCGCGGTGTTGTAGGCACGTTGCTTCTCGCGCCTGCGCGTCGTCTCGGCCATCGCGCGTTCCATCGAGCCCGTGATGCGATCCGCATACAGGATGACCTTACCGTCCACATTGCGCGCGGCGCGGCCGATGGTCTGGATGAGGCTGGTTTCGCTACGAAGAAAACCTTCTTTATCTGCATCTAAAATCGCGACAAGCGCGCATTCGGGAATGTCGAGGCCTTCGCGCAGCAGATTGATGCCGACCAGCACATCGAACGCGCCGAGCCGCAGATCGCGGATGATCTCGATGCGCTCCAGCGTCTCCACATCGCTATGCATATAGCGTACGCGGATGCCCTGTTCGTGCATATATTCGGTGAGGTCTTCGGCCATCTTCTTCGTGAGCGTCGTCACGAGCGCGCGATAGCCGCGCTTGGCGATGATGTGACATTCCGCAATGAGATCGTCCACCTGGCTTTCGACGGGCCGCACTTCGACGGGCGGATCGATGAGGCCGGTGGGGCGGATCACTTGCTCCGCAAACACGCCGCCCACGCGCTCCATCTCCCATGGGCCGGGCGTGGCGCTCACATAGACGGTTGCGGGGCGCATCGCGTCCCACTCCTCGAATTTCAGCGGGCGATTGTCGATGCACGAAGGCAAACGAAAGCCATATTCGGCAAGCGTGGCCTTGCGGCGATAGTCGCCGCGATACATGCCGCCGATTTGCGGCACGGTCACATGGCTTTCGTCTACGAACACAAGCGCCTCGTCGGGCAGATATTCGAACAGCGTCGGCGGCGGTTCGCCGGGTTTGCGGCCCGTCAGCCAGCGCGAATAATTCTCGATGCCCGCGCAGGAGCCCGTCGCTTCGATCATTTCGAGATCGAATTGCGTGCGCTGTTCGAGGCGCTGCGCTTCGAGCAGCTTGCCGTTCTCGCGCAGCCAGGCGAGGCGGTCGATGAGTTCCTGCTTGATGCCCTTCATGGCTTGCGCGAGCGTCGGGCGCGGCGTCACGTAATGCGAATTCGCATAGACTTTCACGGATTCGAGCTGCCCGCTCGATTTGCCCGTCAGCGGATCGAATTCGGAAATGGAATCGATCTCGTCGCCGAACAATTCGATGCGCCATGCGCGATCTTCGTAATGCGCGGGGAACAGATCGATCGTGTCGCCGCGCACGCGGAATGCGCCGCGCACGAAATTGTCGTCGTTGCGCCGGTATTGCAGCGCGGAGAGATCGCGCATGAGATCCATGCGGTCGATGCGCTTGCCGCGCTCGAGCGTGATCGCCGTGCCCGAATAAGTCTCCACTGATCCGATGCCGTAAATGCACGAAACACTGGCCACGATGATGACGTCGTCGCGTTCCAGAATGGCGCGCGTCGCCGCATGGCGCATGCGGTCGATTTCCTCGTTGATTGAGGAATCCTTCTCGATATAGGTGTCGGTGCGCGGGATATAGGCTTCGGGCTGGTAATAGTCGTAATAGGAAACGAAATACTCCACCGCGTTTTCGGGGAAGAAATTCTTGAACTCGGAATAGAGCTGCGCGGCGAGCGTCTTGTTCGGCGCGAGGATAAGAGCAGGGCGCTGCACCGCCTCGATCACCTTGGCCATCGTGAACGTTTTGCCCGAACCCGTGACGCCGAGCAGCACCTGATCGCGCTCGCCGATGGAACCGTGATGCACAATGCTTGCATCTTCGAGGCCGCCCACGAGTTCCTTGATCGCGGTCGGTTGATCGCCTGCGGGGCTGTATTCGCTGACAAGCTCGAAGCGCTTGCCGCCTTCGGATTTCGCGGGCCGCGCGGGGCGATGCGGAACGAAGGCGGTGAGTTCCGCAGCCGACATCGGCAGAGCGGGCTCAACCGCCGTCGTGATGCCGGGGCCGCGAAACGTTGCCTGCGCCTCCGCCATCCCCGGACCGCGAGACGCCTTGCCCCGCCCGCGGGGAACCATGCCGTTATTGTGTGTCATGTCGCCAATATATAGGTGGAACAGCCGGATTTTGCATCAGCGCAGGTGATAGGTCAGCGCCAGCGCGACGCAGTGGCGGAGCGCGTCTTCAGGAATGGGTTTGCGCGTGTCGAGCAGGATGGAGCGGCTGCCGCCATATTCAAGCTCGGGATAAAGCTCGCGGAAACGCGCGATGAGATCTGTGTGGCAGATGAAGTAAAGCGCATAGCGCGCAGGTTCGTTCTTCACGCCATCGATGCGGATCGTACTGCCGCTTTTCGATTTCGAGATAAAGCTCGGCTGGCCCCAACGCAGCGTTTCTTCCAACTCGCCCACGCCATCCATCTTGCGCGCCGTCGCAAGAATGAGTTTGCGCAATTGCATGAGCCGCGTGCGCAAAAGCGGCGGATAGGCGCGGAAGACGGCATCGACCTCTTCGGGAATACCGCCTTCCTTCACTTTCCGTTTGCGTTTCGTCGTCACGCCGCTTCCCGTGCGAATTCGGGATAATATTGTCCCATCATGCGCGCGGTATAAGCCACGAGATTGGCGTGGCTTTCGGCGCGCTTGCGCAACGGCGTATCGAAGAACGGCGTGAGGGTTGAAGCAATCATGCCGAACGCGGTTGCATCCGCGCCGCAGGGCGCATCGCCGAACAGATAAGGCTTGTCGCCAAGCGCGGCCGCCAGCGATGCAATCGAGCGCGCGCCAAGTCCAGCGATCTCCGCATCGCTATGCCGCCCGATGCCATGACCGTGGAGATTGCCGCGCACGCGCTCGCGCGCTTGATCGCGCACGCTGTCCGGCGCGCCGTCGAAGAAATGCGCAGGCCCTTTGGCGAAATTCTCGTCATCCATCCACCGCGCATGCACGATCGCGAAATAGAGATGATCCTCCAGCATGCGCTCGATGGCCCAGGCCTGCGCCTTCTGCTCGGCAGTCAAGTGTTTGTCGAAATCGAAGCCATGCTCCTTTTCGATATGGGCGCGGATGAACGTGGAATCGCCGACGCGATGGGCGCCGACCTGAATGAACGGGATTTTGCCCTTGGGTGCTGCGGGCGGCGCTGCGCGTTCGAAGCGATAGGGCACGCCTGCCATTTTCAATTGCACCTGGGTTTTGATGACGAACGGACTGGGGTCGGGCAGGCCGAATGCCGGGCCGAAACCGTAAAGCGTAAGCATGCTCGAAATCTCCTGTTGGGTAGGCTGGTCATACTGCCATCCTGCT
>DATHQA010000082.1:0-5998 GCA_035483375.1 Rhizomicrobium sp.
AAGCAATTGCGCAAGCGTGTCGAGCGCCTGCGCCTCGCCGGGCGGGGCTTCGGCATAGCTCGGCACGCGATACATGCGGATGAGCACGGGCACTTTCACATCGCTGCGATTGACGATGAGACGGGATTCGCCGACACGCGCGGGCTGCGCGAAATCGGCGCGCGGAGAAAGCTCGCGCGCGGGCACCTTGCCGAATTGCGCCTCGGCTGCGGCACGCACTTCATCGGGCGTCACATCGCCGACGATGACGAGCGTCGCGTTGTTCGGCGCGTAGTGATGCTTGTAGAAATCCTGCGCCTCCACGCGGCCTATGCGATGAATGTCATCGGGCCAGCCTATGACGGGGCGGCCATAGGGATGTGAGAGGAACAACGCAGCAGCGAGCTGCTCGTTCGTCAGCGCCTGCGGATCGTTGTCGATGCGCATGCGGCGTTCTTCGAGCACCACGTCGCGCTCTGTGCGCACGTTGGTGTCGGAGAGATCGAGGTTCATCATGCGGTCGGCTTCGAGCCCCATGACGAGCTTCAGCCGGTCCTTCGCGATCTGTTCGTAGAACGCGGTGTAATCATGCGTCGTGAACGCATTGTCCTCGCCGCCATTGCGCGCCACGGTCTGCGCGAATTGCTCGCCGGGCACGGCCTTCGTACCGCGGAACATCATGTGTTCGAAGAAATGCGCGGCCCCCGACAAGCCCGGCGGATCGTCCACCGCGCCGACATGGAACCAGATCATCTCCGTCACGACGGGCGCGCGGTGATCGGGCACCACAAGCACCTGCATGCCGTTCTGCAACGCGAACTGAAAGGCTTTCGGCGCTTCGGCATGCGCGGGCACGGCCAACATCGCCGCCCCCGCCATCAACGCTGCAAAGATATGTTTTTTCAAATTCATTCCCATTCCGTCGGCGATGACGAAGAGTCGAAGGAAATCTCGTTCAAAGCGATAGAACCTTAAAACCAATCCGGGAGCCAGCCGAACCAGCCGCTGTCGCTATCGGTGCTGCCGTTCTTGTCGATCGTCGCGGAATCGGTAGGCGCACGGATGGGTTCGTTGTCGCCCGGATTGGTGCCGGCTTCCTTGCTCTCGATGACGCGCTTCGTCTCCGTATCCGCATCGACGCCGGAATCCTTCGGCTGAGTGTCGAACAAGATTTGATTGGTGAAGCTTTGATCGGCGCCTTCCTGCTGCGTGTTGTCGGATTCGATCTGCTGGCGGATCGAATGATCGGGATTGGCCGCGTTCGCATTGGCGAGCAGCATCTTCTCGCCCGTCGTGTAATTGCCCGTGATGAGATTCGCGATCGTATTGGGATCGGAGCCGAACAGCGTCGATTGCGCGGTGTCGGTGGGCGATGCCTGGTTCAACGGCGCGGCGCCGGCCTTCGGCGGACGCAGGGCGTAGTCCGGCGGGATGATGAGCGAGCCTTTCGTCACCACCGCGAATTCGTCCGGCGGCTCCTTGGCGATGCCCGCGGCTTCGCGAACGCTTTCGCAGCCCGACAACGCGGCGCTTCCCACAAGCAACGCTAGAAGCAAAATCTTCCGCGAGCGAATTGCGCTTTGCATGGCGTCTCCCTTTAAGTTCTCTAGTTCGCGTCCGGCCGCAGCAGCGCGTCGTATAACAGCGCGATGACGCCGAACGTGATAGCGGCGTCGGCCACGTTGAACACATACCAATCGTAGCCGAAAGCGTGGAAGTGAAAAAAGTCCGCCACCGCCCCATAGATAAGCCGGTCGATAAGGTTCCCGATAGCCCCGCCGACCACAAGGCCGAGCCCAGAAGCCAGCAGGCGGCGCTCCGAACGCCACATCCACCAGCCGAGCGCCACGATAGCAATGGCCGAAAACAGGCCCAGCGCAAGGCTTCCCCAAAGGTTATGAGCCGGGAAAAGCCCATAGGAGATGCCGGGATTCCACATCATCACGAGATTAAAAAATGGCAATACACGGATCGCCTGCCCCGGCCGCATGGCGTGAAAATTAAATCCGTAGAGCAGCGCGATCTTGGACCCCTGGTCGAAGGCAAGCGCGAAGGCAGTGGCCACCAATCCCCACTCCCGCGCCGACAGTCTTTCCGACCAATGACGCGGCGTCATGCCGCGCCTCCGGCATCGACCGCATCGGAGCAGCGCAGGCACAGATCGGGGTGAGCGGCGACCGTGCCGACCTCCGGCAGGATCATCCAGCAGCGGGCGCATTTGTTGCCCTCCGCATGATGGAAACTCGCCGCCACATCCGGCACATCGGAGAGGCGGAACGCATCTTCGGGCGCGGGATGGGTTGAGACTTTCGCGTTGGACGTGATTGCGATTTCGCCAAGATCGAGACCATCAAGCAGCGCCGCATCGCCCTCGCCCACGAACAGCACGGGCCGCGCTTCGAGGCTTGCACCGATGACCTTATCGCGCCGCGCGATTTCGAGCGCGCCTGTCACGACACGGCGCAGCGTGCGGATGCGATCCCATTTCTTGAGCAGCGCATCATCGCGCCAACCATGAGGCGTTTTCGCGAAGGTTTGCAGATGCACGCTTTCGTGTTCGCCCGGAAAGCGCAGCAGCCATGCCTCTTCCATCGTGAAGCATAGAAGCGGCGCGAGCCAGGTGACGACACGGCGGAAGGTTTCGTCGATCACCGTGCGTGTAGCTCTGCGGCGCGTGCTGCCCGCGCGGTCGCAATAAAGCGCATCCTTGCGGATGTCGAAATAGAACGCGGAGAGATCGTTTGTGCAGAAATTGAACAACGCTGCGAACACATGATTGAAATCGAAGACCTCGTAACCCTCGCGCACAAGCACATCGAGCTCGGCAAGCTTGGCGAGCATATAACGCTCAAGCTCCGGCATTTCAGACTGCGCTATGCGTTCTTCCTCATCGAAGTTCGAGAGATTCGCGAGCATGAACCGGATCGTGTTGCGCAGGCGGCGATAGGCATCGACATTCGTCTTGATGATATCCTGACCGATGCGCAAATCTTCGGTGAAATCCGAACTCGCGGCCCACAGGCGCAAGATGTCCGCGCCGTTCTTGTCGGCAATCGTCTGCGGCAACAGCGTATTGCCCAGCGATTTCGACATTTTATAGCCCTGCTCGTCGAGCACGAAACCATGCGTGAGCACGGCGTCGTAAGGCGCCCGCCCGCGCGTGCCGCAGCTTTCGAGCAGCGAAGACTGGAACCAGCCGCGATGCTGGTCCGAGCCTTCGAGATAAAGATCGGCATGGCTTTTCTTCGGCCATGACGGCTCGATGGGATGCTCGACCGTGAACACATGCGTCGAACCGGAATCGAACCAGACGTCGAGAATGTCTCTCACCTGTTCGTATTCATCGGCATTGAGATTGCCGAGGAAACGCGAGGCGGGCGAATTGAACCACGCATCCGCGCCCTCTTTCTGGAAGGCTTCGAAGATGCGCGCGTTCACGGCTTCGTCGTTGAGCACGTCGCCGGTTTTCTTGTTGACGAAAATCGCAATCGGCACGCCCCAGGCGCGCTGACGCGAAAGAACCCAATCGGGCCTGCCTTCAACCATCGAGCCGATGCGGTTCTGCCCGCTCTTGGGATAGAATTTCGTATCGGCAATCGCCTGCATCGCAATTTTCCGCAACGTCTTGCCGTCCGAACCTTTGAACGGCTTGTCCATATAAGCGAACCATTGCGGCGTGGCACGGAAAATCACCGGCGCTTTGGACCGCCACGAATGCGGATATTGATGGCGCAACGAACCCTTCGCGAGCAACGCGCCCGCGTTGATGAGTTCTTTGATGACCGCCCCATTCGCGTCACCGTCTTTTCCTTCCGGCGTCAGAATGCGTTTGCCTGCGAAGAGAGGAACTTTGTCTGTATAGGTGCCATCTTCTGAGACAACGCCAAATGGACTCGGCATTTTGTCGGAAAAACTTTGCGGCCACCGCCTATAAAGTTCGTAGTCATCTTCACCATGCCCGGGGGCGGTATGCACAAATCCTGTGCCAGCATCCGCAGTGACATGATCTCCTTGCAGCAACGGAATGGGAAATTCATATCCGACATGCTGATGTAGTGGATGCCGCAGGCCCGTCAGTCGGAGCATCGAGTTTGTTACATCTAAGATGCGATGCAATTGCACTTTGGCATGAGACGCCGTTTGAGCGGCAAGCGCGTCCGCTAAAATTAGTTTTTCACCCTTGGTTGCCAAACCGCCATCTACGGTCGATATGATTTCATAAAGTCCGTAGGCAATATCTTCAGAATAAGCGACCGCACGGTTAGCCGGAATCGTCCACGGCGTAGTAGTCCAGATGACTACGCTCGCACCAAGCAGCAGAGCACTTTGGCGGTCATGTGCGTCACCGCCTGAGAACGCCACCGGAAACTTCACATAAATCGTCGGACTGGTTTTCTCGTGGTACTCGACCTCCGCCTCCGCAAGCGCGGTCTTCTCGACCGGCGACCACATCACCGGGCGAAAGCCGCGATAGAGCAATCCATTACCGACAAACTTATGTAGCTCGCCCGCGATGACGGCTTCGGCGCGGAAATCCATTGTTGTATAGGGATGTTCCCATTCGCCCATGCAGCCCAGCCGCTTGAACTGCGCGCGCTGCACATCGATCCAGTGCGTGGCGAATTCGCGGCAATTGCGGCGCAGCTCCGTGATCGGAACGTCGTCCTTCGATTTTCCGGCGGCGCGATATTTCTCCTCGATCTTCCATTCGATGGGCAGGCCGTGACAATCCCAGCCGGGCACGTAAGGCGCATCCTTGCCGAGCATGCCCTGCGACCGCACGACGAAATCCTTGAGGATTTTGTTGAGGCCCGTGCCCGAATGGATTTCGCCATTCGCGTAAGGCGGGCCGTCATGCAGGATGAAGGTCTGCCGCCCCTTCGCGCCCGCGCGGATGCGGCCGTAAAGGTCCATCGCCTCCCAGCGCGCGAGCCATTTCGGCTCGGCCTCCGGCAGACCCGCCTTCATCGGAAACTCGGTCGCGGGAAGAAAAAGCGTGGCGCGGTAATCGCGCGCGGGCGGCGAATCGGATTTGGGCGGTTCGGACATGGGCGAAGGCTTATCAGCGAGGGGGTAGAGCGTCCAGCGCGGCGCGCGCGGCCTCGCAATCGCGCGCAATCTGCGCCTTCAGCGCGTCGAGACCGGCGAGCTGCGCCTCCGGCCTTATATAAGAGACAAGCTCCACGGCCATGTGTTTGCCGTAGAGGTCGCCGTCGAAATCGAACAGATAGGTTTCGAGCAGCGGCTCCCGCGTCTTGAACATCGGGCGGATGCCGAAATTGGCGATGCCTTCGTGGCGGCTCACCTCGACATCGTTCTCGATGATCGCCGCGCGCACCGCATAAACCCCGAACGCGGGCTTCAGACATTCGGCAATGTGCATGTTGGCGGTCGGAAATCCGATGGAGCGCCCGCGCGCGTCGCCATGCTCCACGCGCGCCTCGACCGTCCAGTGATGGCCGAGCAGCGCCGCGGCCTCATCCGGCCTGCCCGCCTTCAGCGCCTCGCGGATGCGCGTGGAGGAAATCTTCTCGACACCCGGTGCGCCCACGGCATCGAACACGGTGACGCCGAAACCTTCCATCTCGCCCATATAGGCAAGCACGGCGGCGTTGCCCGCGCGACCCTTGCCGAACTGGAAATCCGCGCCGATCACGACCGCACCGACGCCCAACCCATCGACAAGCACGTCCATGACGAATTCCTGCGCCGATTTCGCGGCCATCTGCGCATCGAAATTGAGCGCGAACATCACATCAGCGCCGAGGCCCGCGATGAGCCGCGCCTTGGTGCGAAACGGCGTGAGGCGAAACGAGTCCGTGGAGGGCCGAAAGAATTCCTGCGGATGCGGCTCGAACGCCACCACACCCATCGGCGCATGACGCGCTTCGGCCTGCGCCCGCGCCTCGCCGATCAGCGCCTGATGGCCGAGATGCACGCCATCGAAATTGCCGAGCGCCACCACCGCGCCTTTCAGCGAGGACGGCACATCGTCATAGTGGCGGAAAATCCGCATCCG
>DATHQA010000083.1:0-5438 GCA_035483375.1 Rhizomicrobium sp.
CAGACATGCGTATCGGCGCTGGGCCCAAATTCGCGATGGCAATCTGTCTGCTCGGCAACTGAACCGCCTCGTGTTTGCGACTCAGAATAATGTGGTGAGCGTAGCGCCTTTTTTCCAGGGCGTCGTCCGCCCTGGTTCCATCATAGCAGCTTTGCAGTCTAGGATGATGCAGCCGCAATTGAGGGACGACATGCTGATCTACACGCTTGAAGGCTTCGCGCCGGAACTTCCGTCGCCGGACGATCATTGGGTTGCGCCGAACGCAACGCTCATCGGCAAAGTGCGCATGCTCAAGAATTCGAGTGTCTGGTTCGGTGCAGTGCTGCGCGGCGATACGGATTGGCTGATTGTCGGCGAGAATTCCAACGTGCAGGACAATTCCGTCATTCACGCCGATCCCGGACAGCCCACGACCATCGGTACGAATGTGACCATCGGCCACAATGTCATTCTTCATGGTGCGACGGTGGACGACAATTCGCTCATCGGCATGGGCTCGGTCGTGCTCAATCGCGCGCGCATCGGGAAATATTGCATTGTCGGCGCGAACGCGCTCGTGTCCGAAGGCAAGGAGTTTCCGGATGGTACGCTGATCCTGGGAAGTCCTGCGCGTGTCGCGCGCGAACTGTCCGAGCCGGAACGCATGGCGATAAAAATGTCCGCCGATGTGTATGTCGCGAACCACCAGCGCTTTCGCGCGCAGCTCAAACAGATCGGGTAGGGATAGGGACTCGTTCGCATTCGGCGGATGAATCGCTGAGCGATCCATCCGGGCGCCCACTATGAAGCCACCTTGCGAGGTGCACCGTCGTAGGCTCGGCTCCATATGCGCCGGATGCGTGTGTCGGATTCCGGTCCGAAATTGAACCACGCCGCTTTGTCATGCGTCGCATCGACGACGAACAGCATGTCGAGCTTGCCGAGTTTCTGCACAAGCGTATTGCGCACTGAGTTGACGCTCATATCGCTCGTGAGCAGCCATACTTGCGGCATGATCGCGTAGGCGAGGCCGAGATTGTGAATCTCTTCTTCAAGCCCCGTGATCGAGCGCGATTTCATATCGGCGACGACAACGTAATGTGTAAGCTCGCCTGAACCGGTTTCGTCATCCTTGCGTCCGAAACGCGCGACGGGCGGATCTTCCGATCCGTTCAGAACCTGGGCGAGCGCCATGGCAGGCGGCTTGGCCCGGAAGAATGTGGAAAGTGTGCTGTCTTCGCTGGCGGCCTTGTAGTGGCTATCGCCCTTGCGCGCGACGAGCGACGTCGGCGCGAGCCTGCCTTCCGAGGCGAAGGCCTGCATCTGCGCATCAGAATAGGGGCCGTAGGTCCGCCCCCCCACGCTAACGGTCCAGCTGTCCGACATGCTTTCAACCTGAGAACTAATTAGGAAACTAGGCCCAAATGGTTACTTAACCCTTGCCGGGTTGCGTAAAGCCGCGTCAATCTCGTTAGGTTCTGGAACAATTTGGAGGACGTTCATGCCGGATTTCGAGTTTTGCAAGGTTGAGCGGGACGGTCCGCTTACCATCATCACATTAAACCGGCCGGAGGTGATGAATTCGCTTCATCCCCCCGCGACGGAGGAATTGACTGGGGTGTTCGACCGATTCGCCGCCGATCCGGAGCAGTGGGTCGCCATCGTGACGGGGGCGGGCGAGCGCGCCTTCTCCGCCGGCAACGACCTCAAATACCAGGCACAGCATGGCCCGATTGTGCTGGGGCCGATGGGCTTTGCGGGGCTCACGAGCCGATTCGACCTCGACAAGCCGATCATCGCGGCCGTGAACGGGCTCGCGATGGGCGGCGGCTTCGAGATCGCGCTGGCCTGCGACATCATCATCGCGGCGGAAGGGGCCGTGTTCGCATTGCCCGAGCCGCGCGTGGGATTGGCAGCACTTGCGGGCGGGCTTCACCGCCTGCCGCGCGAGATCGGCACGAAGCAGGCGCTCGGCATGATTCTCACGGGACGCCGCGTGAGCGCAGCGGAAGGAAAATCGCTCGGCTTCGTCAATGACGTCGTGCCGGCCGCCGAGGTGATGGCCACCGCGAAGAAGTGGGCGACGCAGATTCTCGAACTGAGCCCGATGTCGGTGCGCGCGTCGAAGCAGGCCGTCTACCGCTCATTGACGGAAGCGTCCGTCGAGGAGGGCCTCAAGAATCAATATTCCTATCCGGCGATGCAGGCGATGTTCCGCAGTGACGATCTGCGCGAAGGCCCGATGGCATTTGCGCAAAAACGCCCGCCGCAATGGAAGGGGAAATAAAAACAAACGGCCCGGTGCGCAAACACCGGGCCGCTGTCTTTCAGAATTAAGTCTTACCGGAAGTGCCAGCCGCCATCCTGTTCGCGGCAGGCTTCACCGTCGCGGCGGAATTTCTGGCCGTTGCGGAATGTCACTTCGCGGAAATCGCGGCACAGATAGCCGTGGTCCCAATATTCGCGCGACGTTACGATCCAGCCATGCGCGCCGGTGCGGGGATTGTCCCATTCATAACGGCGGCCAACCGGGCCGACGAATGCTTCGTTATAGACACGGAACGCGTAGGGACGATCCTGGCAATCCATATCGTGGCCGATCGCATTGCCCGCGAGGCCGCCAAGAATGACGCCGCCGACGACCGCGCCGCCATTGCCATGGCTGACCGCGCCGCCAAGGATGCCGCCCGCGATGGCGCCCAGCACCGTACCCGTAGTCGTGTTCTGTTGACGGCAATCATCGCCGTAATAGTCGCGCGGTTGCGCCGATGCAGCGCCCGTGCCGGCGGCAAGCGCCACAAGGGCGGCCGCCGCAATCATTCCAGTCTTCTTCATGCTCTTCTCCTCGTTTGGCGAGTGGGCGACCAAGGGCGCTCCGTCCCGCTTCCAATGTCGCCACTATCCCATTCGCGCGCTGAACCCCGACTGAATGGAATAAGGCTCAATTGGGGCGCGCGACCCGACTCAGGGATTGGGAACTATCGCCCAAAGCATTCGTTCCGCGAACAGGATTTTTGAGTGCGGCGCACCAAATGACGACACGCGAGTGTGAATTCACGATACAAGAGCAAGCCTCTAGGGTGTTCAACGCATTCGCTTTTTCAGGATTTGCATGAACAGGGTTTTATTTGCGGTTGCTTTCGCCGGCCTGACGATTTGTTCATCTCTGGCGCATGCGGAGGAACCTGTGCCGCTCGCGCAATTGCCGCGCGTGGCCGTGCCCGAACATTACCGGCTCAATTTCACCATCGATCCGAAGGCCGCACGGTTTTCGGGTCACGCGGAGATCGATGTGAAATTCAACACAACGCGCAATGCGATCTTCATCGATGCGCGCGATATGCATATGGCACGCGCGATTGCACAATTGCCGTCGGGCAGGACGATCCTTGCGCATTTGAAACAGGTGCATGAGTCCGGTATCGCGCTTATGACGTTCGATGAGGTCGTGCCTGCGGAGCAGGCGAAACTCGTCTTCGATTATGACGGACCTTACAATCAATCGCTTGCGGGACTCTATAAAGTCGAGAGCCGCGGCAAGGCTTACGCGTTCACGCAGTTCGAGAACACTGATGCGCGGCGCGCGTTTCCGTCTTTCGACGAGCCGGGATTCAAGACGCCCTTCGATATAAGCGTCACCGCCCCTGCGGGCGATAAGGTTGTCGGCAACACGCCGGTCGCTTCCGCGAAAACCGCGAACGGCATGACGACAAGCGTGTTCGAGACGACGAAACCTTTGCCGACTTATCTTGTCGCGCTGGCGATCGGTCCGCTCGATATTGTCGATAATGGTTCCGTGCCGCCGAGCAGCGTGCGTGCGCAGCCTGTGCCGTTGCGCGGTGTGACGGCGGCAGGGCAGAGTTCGCAACTCACTTATGCATTGCAGCTGACACCGAAGGTCGTGTCGTCGCTCGAGAAATATTTCGGCATCGCGTTTCCATTCCAGAAACTCGATGTGCTGGCGGTGCCCGATTTCGCCGCGGGCGCGATGGAGAATGCGGGCGCGATCACGTTTCGCGAGAATTATCTTTTGCTTTCGCCCGGCGCCTCTCTCGATCAGAAACGCAGCGCGCTTATCCTGCAGACGCATGAAACGACGCATCAATGGTTCGGCGATCTCGTGACGCCTGCCTGGTGGGACGATATCTGGCTCAACGAATCCTTCGCCGAATGGATGGAAGCCAAGGACGCGCAAATGGTGCGGCCGGATCAGGATTTCGGCCGCGAAACGCTCAATGGCGGCTTGGAGGTGATGGACCTCGACGAATTGCCGAGCGCGCGGCAGATCCACCAGCCCGTGAGGAATCCCGACGACATCGATAACGCGTTCGATGACATTACTTATGACAAGGGCGCGGCTGTGCTCGCGATGTTCGAGAGCTATATCGGCGAGGATGCATGGCGTTCCGGCATTCACGCTTATCTCGCGAAATTCGCGGGCGGCACCGCGACCGAAGACGATTTCATCGGCACGATTGCCGCCGACAGCAAACGCCCGGAGATCGTGAAAGCGTTCCACTCCTATGTCGATCAGCCGGGTATTCCCTTCATGCAGATCGCGCTTGCGTGTGAGAGCGGCAAGTCGGTCGCGCATGTTTCGCAAACGAAATACATGCGCATCGGATTGCCGCCGCAACATGCGCTGTGGAACGTGCCCATGTGCTTCGAAGCGGCTGGCAAGAAGGTTTGCAAACTTGTCGATACGCAAACCGCGACAGTGCCGCTCGGCAGCGCGTGCCATGACACCGTGATGCCGAATGCGAATGGCGGCAGCTATTATCGTTTTGCATTCGATGAGAATGGCTGGAAGCAATTGATCGACGCGGCGCCGCAGCTAAGCGCCGCCGATCAGGTGACGTTGTTCTACAACGTCTATGCCGCGATGCGGGCAGGGAAGGCGAGTGCCGCCGATTTCTTTGACGTGACGACGAAACTCGCGCCCGTCGCAAAATGGGATTTGCTCGATGCGATGAACGACAAATTGCATGAGCTTGCCACGACGATTATCGCGCCTGCCGACATGGCAACCTATCGCGCCTTCGTCGCGAAAGAATTCGGGCCGCGTTTGAAAGCGCTTGGTCTCGTCACGAAAGCAAACGACTCCGTACCCGATGCGCTCGCGCGGTCGAGGCTTGTCGCGATCATGGTAAGCGAGGCGCGCGATTCGGAAACGCTTGCTGCGCTCGCGCCGAAAGCGAAAGCCTATCTCGACAGCGGGGACAATGGCGGCTACACGCGTGATGTTCTTATCGAAGCGATGAGGGCAGACGCGCTAACGGGCGGACCATCCTTTGGCAACACGCTCATGTCCGCAATGCAGAAAACGACCGATGCGCAAATGCATCGTGACATCATCCGTGCGGCTGCACTTTCGGAGGATAAAGCGGTTCTCGATCGCTTTCTCACCTACGCGCTGACACCGCGCATGCCGGTGGACGAGATTTTCTATGTCTTTCGTT
>DATHQA010000084.1:0-8497 GCA_035483375.1 Rhizomicrobium sp.
TTTTCGCGCATGTCCTCGACGCGCCGGGCGAAGCGGATTTGTCGGCGCATGTCGATTTCGCAGCACTTGCCGAAGCGGCAACGCATGCAGGCGCGGTTGCGCATGGCCCCATCGATCAAAGTGCGCTGCTCAAAGCGCTCGGCATCGATGCGCGCGCGGCGACGCTGCAACGTGCGAACCCCGCCGAAACGGATTCGATTGCCTCCGCCGTTGCTCGGTTATGCGATGCGGACAAAATGGGTTCGCTGTTCAAGGCGCTCGCGATCACGCCGAAGCACGCGCCTAAACCGCCGGGATTTTGAATCCAAGCCCTATCCGTCATGGCCGGGCTTGACCCGACCATCCATCTAAAGATTCAACTAGCGCGCGGACGCGCGTTCGATGGATGGGCAGCTCAAGGCCGCCCATGACGGTGAATAATAATGAGTTCAAATCCAAATATCCTTCGTGCGGGAAACCTCAGTAGCTTTCCGCACGGCTTTTTCGGGCGGCAGGGCGGAATCTCGACCGGCATTTTCGCGTCGCTCAATTGCGGCGCGGGTTCGGGCGATGCGCGCGAAGCCGTCATCGAGAATCGCAGACGCGCGGTGGCGGAGCTTGGCGCAAATGCGAAGCTTGTGACGCTGCATCAGATCCACAGCGCGACCGCGATCACCGTCACCGAAGCATGGGACATAGGCCAAGGCCCGCAGGCCGATGCGATGGTGACGAATGTGCCGGGTATCGCACTCGGTATCCTCACCGCCGATTGCGCGCCCGTGCTGTTCGCGGATGAAACCGCGCGCGTCATCGGCGCGGCGCATGCCGGATGGAAAGGCGCGCTGGGCGGCGTGCTCGAAAGCGCGCTCGCCGCGATGGAAGCGCTTGGCGCGCAACGCAATCGAATCGCCGCGGCCATCGGGCCGTGCATCAGCCAACCCAATTACGAAATCGGCCCCGAATTCCGTGAGGCTTTCCTTTCAGCCGATTCGGCTCACGCGCGATTCTTCGTGCCTTCCGATAAAGCCGATCACTGGCGTTTCGATCTCGAAGGCTTCGTCGCCCACAGGCTTGTCCAAGCTCATGTCGAAAATGTCGCGCGGCTTTCGGCCTGCACCTATGCGGGTGAGGCCGAGTTCTACAGCTTCCGCAGGACCACGCATCGCGGTGAAAAGGATTATGGGCGGCAATTATCCGCCATTCTGTTGGGTGCCAAGGAATGACGGAAATTAGAAAAGCTCGACGTCATCACCCGGCTTGTCCGGGTGACCCAATTTTTTCCTGGAAAATTGGATTGCCCGGACCCTTCGGGCCGGGCAATGACGGTGGTGGGTAAGTTGCGTTGGACAAAGTGCGCCTCTTCACCCCGCACCCCCACCTTGCTAGAACCCCGTCACCAAACCTTCATCGGAGCGCGCTGGCCATGGCCGAAGCGAACGGCACCCGCAGCCTGAAACTGCTGGCGGGCAATTCAAACCGCGCGCTGGCGGAAGCCATTGCCCAGCACCTCAAGCTGCCGCTCACCAAGGCTGTGGTGCGGCGCTTCGCCGACATGGAAGTGTTCGTCGAGATCCAGGAGAATGTGCGCGGCGAGGACATGTTCGTCATTCAATCGACGAGCTATCCCGCGAACGATCACCTCATGGAATTGCTCATCGTCATCGATGCGCTGAAGCGGGCGAGCGCGCGACGCATCACCGCCGTCATCCCCTATTTCGGCTATGCGCGGCAGGACCGCAAAGTGGGGCCGCGCACGCCGATCTCGGCCAAGCTTGTGGCGAATCTCATAACCGAAGCGGGCGCGGACCGCGTGCTCACCGTCGATCTGCATGCGGGGCAGATTCAGGGCTTCTTCGATATCCCGACGGATAATCTCTATGCCGCGCCTGTCATCGTGCGCGACATCCACGATTATCTCGGTTCGGAAAACCTCATGGTGGTGTCGCCGGATGTGGGCGGCGTCGTGCGCGCGCGCAATCTTGCCAAGCGTCTCGGCGCGGACCTCGCGATCGTCGACAAGCGGCGCGAACGCGCGGGCGAATCCGAAGTGATGAACATCATCGGCGATGTGCAGGGACGTTCCTGCATCCTCATCGACGACATCATCGATTCCGGCGGCACGATCTGCAATGCGGCGGAAGCACTGCTGGCCAACGGCGCGAAAGATGTCTGCGCCTATGCGACCCATGGCGTGCTCTCCGGCGGTGCGGTGGCGCGCATCCAGGGCTCGAAACTCAAAAGCATGGTCGTGACGGATTCGATCGCGGCGACGGAAGAAATCCGCAAATGCACGAATATCAGACGCATCTCCATCGCGCCCCTCATCGGCGAAGCGATGTGGCGCATCACGAATGAAGAGTCCGTCTCCAGCCTTTTTGATTGACTAAACTAACCTCCCAAAGGCCGTCATCGCCCGCTTTATGCGGGTGATCCAATTTTCATGTTATAAAGCGGCATGGAAAAACGGTTCTTCGTTTACATCCTCGCAAGCAAACCATGGGGCACGCTCTATGTCGGCGTGACGAGCGATTTGCAGGCGCGCGTTTATCAACACAAGCAAGGCACGATCGACGGCTTCACGAAAACATATGGTGTGAAGCATCTCGTCTATTTCGAAGAACATGGCACCGCGCCTGACGCGATCGATCGCGAGAAGCGATTGAAGAGATGGCCGCGTGCATGGAAGATCAACCTCATCCGCATGGACAATCCGGATTGGAATGATCTCGCTGCCGATTGGTATCCGGAATTGCCGACAGCGGAAGAAATAGAAAATTGGATCGCCCGGACAAGCCGGGCGATGACGAAATAGGGAGTTAGGTAATAAATGCCGGCCACAGCCGAAGACATCCGCAAAATCGCCCTCGCGCTCCAAGGCACGAGCGAAATCGATCACTGGCAACGACCGGCCTTCCGCACGAAGAAGCGCATCTTCGCGGTCATCCGTCCCGATGGGCTTTTTCTGCATCTGCCGGAGGAACGTAAGGAATTCCTGTTCGCCGCCGATCCCAAGACCTTCGTGAAATTCATGTGGGGCAAACAGGCCAATCTCATCGTGAACCTGAAGAAAATCGGCAAGACGGAATTGAAAGCGCTCCTCGCCGAGGCACATGCCAACACACTGCCGCCGCCAAAGCCTGCGAAGGCGCGAAAATAGATCGTCGTCATCACGACCGGGAAGAATTTGGATGGGTGAAATGCAAAACGACTCGGAAGATGAAATCGCAATCCGCGATATCATCGAGTCATGGGCCGCTGCCGTGCGCCGCAAGGATTTGGCAGGAATTCTCCAAAACCATTCGCCCGACATCGTGATGTTCGATGTTCCGCCGCCGTTTCAATCCAAAGGAATGGAGGCGTACAGGAAGACGTGGGACTTGTTCTATTCCTGGTCGGACAAATCCATTCCGTTCGATATCGCGGAAATGAGCATCACGGCCGGCAGCGACGTCGCGTTTGTTGTCGCGACCTTGCATTGCGCCGAGCCCGGACCCGATGGCGAACACAAGGCTTTGAATTTTCGCTTGACGATTGGCCTGCGAAAAATCGATGGGCAATGGATCGTGACACATGAGCACCATTCCGTCCCCGCCGAGAGCTAGTCATCGCCGTTGCATATTTTTTCTATGGTCGCGCGACCCGACGCGAACCGCTTCAGCACTTCGCGGGATTGCGCTCGGTGCCCGCATCCGCTACAAACCCCGGCTTTCCGGCGGAGTCCGCGATACCCGCGCATAATATGCTGGAAAATCAATAACTTACAGGAATTCCGCCGATGCGCGAGATGCAGCAACTGACCGCCGAAGCACGCCAGGGCACCGGCAAAGGCCCCTCTTATCGCGCGCGGCAGAAGGGCCTCGTCCCTGGAATCATCTATGGCGGCAAGGACGAGCCATTGAACGTGGCCGTTGAAGGCCGTGCGCTGGAGCGCCATTACGGCACAGGCCATTTCCTCACAACACTGTTCATGCTCGATGTCGCCGGCGCCAAGACGCGCGTGATTCCGCGCCAGGTGCAGGTCGATCCCGTCAGCGACCGCGTCGTCCATGTCGATTTCATGCGCCTGCCCGAAGGCGCGAAGATCAAGCTCGCGATCCCCGTGCGCTTCAAGGGCCAGGAAAGCTCGCCGGGCCTGAAGCGCGGCGGCGTGCTCAACATCGTGCGGCACGAGGTGGAGATGCTCTGCCCGGCCGAGAACATTCCCGATTACATCGAGGGCGATCTGTCCACGCTCGACATTCACGGCACGCTGCACATCTCTGCGTTCAAGCTGCCCGAAGGCGTCGTGCCGACGGTTGCCGAGCGCGATTTCACGGTGGCCTCCATCGTGGCGCCGACCAGCGTCATCGAAGAACAGCGCGCTGCTGCGGCTGCAGCCGCTGCTGCCGCCTCGGCCCCGGTTGCCGAAGAAGCTACTGCTGCCCCTGCCGCCGGTGCGGCTCCTGCTGCCGGTGCGGCCCCTGCTGCGGCGAAGGCGCCGGCCAAGAAGTAAAGCACGCGACTCGCGTAGACTCGGGCAATGTCCGACACGCCTCTCCTCATCGCCGGGCTCGGCAATCCCGGCGCGGAGTATGCGCGCCATCGCCACAATGCGGGCTTCATGGCGCTCGATGTCATTCGCGAAAGCTATGAGTTCAAGCCGTGGCGCACGCGATTTGAGGGCCAGATCAGCGAAGGCACGCTGGGCAAGCGCAAGACCTATCTGCTGAAACCGATGACGTACATGAATGACAGCGGGAGATCGGTTGGCGCTGCAGCGCGGTTTTTCAAACTGCCTGCGCGTGCGGTCGTCGTGATGCATGACGAGATCGATCTTGCCGCCGCAAAACTCAAAGCGAAAACAGGTGGTGGCGATGCGGGGCACAACGGCTTGCGCTCGATCACGGCGACCTTGGGCCCCGATTATCGCCGCGTGCGCATCGGCGTCGGCAAGCCGGATGGCACGCGGCGCGCGCATGGCCATGTGCTGCAGAATTTCTCCAAGGCCGATGAGGATTGGCTCATACCCATGCTCGGCGCGATTGCGGAAAGCTCGCCCATGCTCGCAAAAGACGATGACGTGGGCTTCATGAACAAGGTGGCGCTGATCCTCAATCCGCCGCAGAAGAAAACGAAGTCCGAAGGGAAAGAACCTGAATGAGCAAACTCTCATCTTCACCTCCCCCTCTGTGGGGAGGTCGATGCAATGAGCAGAGCGAATTGCATCGGGTGGGGGGCCGCCGTCGAAACCCACCCCCACCCGGCTCACTACGTTCGCCGACCTCACAAAGGGGGAGGTAAACCATGGGATTCAAATGCGGCATTGTCGGATTGCCCAATGTCGGCAAATCCACGCTGTTCAATGCGCTGACGCAGACCGCAGCCGCGCAGGCCGCGAATTATCCGTTCTGCACGATCGAGCCCAATGTCGGCGATGTCGCCGTGCCCGATGCGCGGCTTGAGAAGTTGGCCGCTATCGCCAAATCCGCCGAGGTCATCCCGACACGCATTACATTCGTGGACATCGCGGGCCTCGTGCGCGGCGCATCGAAAGGCGAAGGGCTGGGCAATCAATTCCTCGCCAATATCCGCGAAGTGGACGCGATCGCCCATGTGCTGCGCTGTTTCGAGGATGGCGACATCACGCATGTGGAAAACCGCATCGATCCCGTGAGCGATGCGGAGACCGTGAACACCGAACTCATGCTCGCCGATCTCGATAGCCTCGAACGCCGCATAATCCCCATCGAGAAGAAAGCGAAATCCGGCGAGAAGGAAGCGAAGGAACAATTCGCGCTGATGATGAAGGCGATCACGCTCTTGCGCGAAGGAAAGCCCGCACGCGCGGCGCAACTCACGCCGGAAGAGCACGCACCGTATTCGCAACTCGGCCTCATGACGCAGAAGCCCGTGATGTATGTGTGCAATGTGGAGGAATCCTCTGCCGCGCACGGCAATGCATTCTCGCAACGCGTGGCCGAGATGGCCGCGCGCGAAGGCGCGGGCTTCGTCGTCATCTCCGCGCGCATCGAGGAAGAAGTGGCCCAGCTCGCGGCCGCCGAACGTGCGGAGTTCCTTTCGAGTCTCGATCTCGAGGAGCCCGGCCTCAATCGCCTTATCCGCGCAGGCTATACGCTGCTCGGCCTTGTCACGTTCTTCACCGCGGGCCCGAAGGAAGCGCGTGCCTGGACGGTGACAAAAGGTTCACGTGCGCCGCAGGCAGCCGGCGTCATACACACTGATTTCGAGAAGGGCTTCATCCGCGCCGAAACTATTGCCTATGACGATTACATCGCGTGCAACGGCGAAGCGGGTGCGCGCGATGCGGGCAAGTTTCGCCTCGAAGGCAAAGACTATATCGTTGCAGACGGAGACGTGATGCATTTTCGGTTCAACGCATGACGACGCTTTATCACTTCGAGGACTTCAAGGTCGGCCAGCGTTTCGGTTTCGGCGGCTATGAAGTGACAAAGGACGAGATCGTCGCATTCGCGCAGGAATTCGATCCGCAGCCGCATCATCTTTATGAAGAAGCAGGCCGCCACAGCATTCTCGGCGGGCTTGCGGCATCGGGCTGGCATGTCTGCGCGATGAGCATGCGCATGTTCGCCGATCAGTTCGCGAATCAGACGGCAAGCCGCGGCGGCGTGGGCGTGGAGGAATGCCGCTGGATGAAACCCGTACGCCCGGGAGACGTGCTGCACATCGAGATGGAAGTTGAGGAAATCCGCATACTCAAATCCATGCCTGACGCGGGCATCGTGAAATTGCGCTGGAACATCTTCAACCAGCGCGAACAGGTGGCGAGCCTCACGCTGCTGCCCATCGTGAACAAGCGGGGCACGTGATGTGGTTTGAGGACATCGAGATCGGCTCGAAACGCGTGCTCGGCACGCATACGTTCACGCAGGACGAGATCATCGCGTTCGGCCAGAAATACGATCCGCAACCGTTCCATGTGGACGCGACCGCGGCAAAACGGTCTGCCTATGGCGGCATCATCGCATCGGGCTGGCATACGGTCGCGGTGTGGATGCGGCTTATGGTGGATTCCCAATATGCCGCGGGACAAAACGCGATGCGCGGCGGCGTCTCGCCGGGTTTCGAGGATCTGCGCTGGGTGAAGCCGGTGCGCCCCGGCATGACGCTCACCTATTCCACGGAGGCGATCGAGAAAGCCGATCTCAAATCGCGGCCCGAACTCGGCCTTCTCAAAAGCCGCAACGAAGCACGCGACGAATACGGCACGCTCTATATGAGTTTCATCGGCAAGGCTTTCATATATCGCAAGCCGCAAGGAGAAATCGCATGACTCGCGGCACGATGATCAAGATGAAGATGAGCGATGGCGCGGAGATCGGCGTCTATCACGTCGAGCCGAAAGGTGCACGCCGCGGCGGGCTTGTGCTCATTCAAGAGATTTTCGGCGTCACCGATTATGTGAAGCGCACGAGCGACGGTTATGCCGATGAAGGCTATGAGGTGCTTGCGCCCGCGATATTCGACCGCGAAGCGCCGGGCCTGCAGGCAAGCTTCGCGCCCGACGAATTACAACATGCGATCAAGATCGCGCGCGAATTGCATCCGTTCGAGCTATCCGTTCTGGATTCGATGACATGCATCGATGCGCTGAAAGCCGAGGGCCCGGTGTTTATGACCGGCTATTGCTATGGCGGTTCGGTAACGTGGATGGCGGCGTGCCGCAGCGACAATCTCTCAGCGGCGAGCGGCTATTATGGAAGCCTCATACCGGGCGCGGCCGGCCTGCAACCCAAATGCCCTGTTATCCTGCATTTCGGCGAGCACGATCACGGCATACCATTAGACGGCGTGAAGAAAATCGAAGCCGCGCATCCCGAAGTGCCGGTCTATATCTATGACGCGGGCCACGGCTTCAATTCATCCGACCGCGCGGACTACAACGAAGCCGCCGCGAAACTCGCGAAACAGCGCACGCTCGATCTGTTCCGCGCGAATGGGGGTTAAGCGACCTTCGCGAGCATCGTTCGCGCAAGCAATTCCACAAAAGCCGAACGCGTAAGGCTGCGCCGCTGCGCTTCCTCATCCATCGCGGCCAGCACGCCGGAATCGATGGAAAGATTGGCCTTAATGGGCCTTCCCGTTTCGCGCACAAGCGGCACGGTCGCAAGACCCGCGCCTTCGGCAAGCGCAATCTTCACTTCGTGATCACGGCGCAATGTTTCGAGCGCGCGCGGACGTGGGATTTTGCCGCCGCTTTCTTCAATCACATCGGCCCAATCCCGCAATGCTTCCGCTGCATGGGCAAGTGCGTCGTCCATCGTTTTTCCCATGGCCGTGCAACCGGGAAGATCGGGAAACACAACGCCATAAGCACCCGTTTTGCCGTCGATCAATGCGATGTATCGCGCCATTGCTGCCTCCTCAAATCCATCCTGCCGTTTTAGCGATGCTGCGCCCGACACCGGGCGAAACCTCGCGATGACGCGGCACGACAATCACGCCCTTTTCCTTGTGCCGGTAGACATCGTGCCCGCCGCCATGCCGCGCCATTTCCCAA
>DATHQA010000085.1:0-3456 GCA_035483375.1 Rhizomicrobium sp.
CAGCCAATCGCGTGTTCATGCTGGAGCATTCGATCTATGCCGTGATCTCGCCGGAGGGCTGTGCCTCGATCCTTTGGCGCAGTGCTGACAAGGCGCAGGATGCCGCCGCTGCGATGAAGATCACCGCACAGGATCTGCTCGAACTGAAAGTCATCGACGCGATCATTCCCGAACCCATGGGCGGCGCGCATCGCAATCCTGAAGCGGCGATCAATACCGTGGGCGACACCATCGCGACCGCGCTCGACGAACTGGTCGGCATAGGCGGCGAGAAATTGCGCAAGGATCGCCGCGACAAATTCCTCGCGATGGGCCGGAACCTCAGCTAGCGTATGACGGTCACGACAATCGAACCCGTAGGCGAAGGCCGGCGCAAATTGCGCTGGTGGCACATGCTTGTGCCGCTCATCGTGTTGTTCCTGACGCCTGCAATCTTTGCCGGCAGCGAGATCGCCTATACCACGCTTCACGAAGGCGCGTCTTCGCCCGACCCGCTGCATGCGCTTCTGAACGATCCCATCGGTATGAACATCAACATGATCGTGAGCTATGGGCTTATGCTGCTCGTGCTGTGGTGGATCGCACGAACACGCGGGCCAGCGCCAATCAGCGGATATTTCCGCCATGTCGATACGCGAACCAATATGATGGCGGCCGTTGTTGGCGTGCTGCTTGTGGGCGCGCTGTTCATCGTCGCGAATATATTGGATTATACACATCTCGTTGCGTTCCATGAGACCAAGATCGAAGACCTGCTGAAAGCGCATACGCTCGGCCAACTCGTTCTCACGCTTATCATGGCCGCGCTCCTCGGGCCCAGCGCGGAAGAAATCTATTTCCGTGGATTGTTTCTCGTGTGGCTGCGGCAGAATTGGAGTCTGCCGGTCGCGATCATCGTGAACGCGGTGCTGTTCGCACTTGTGCATGGCAACATGATTGCCGATCCCGGCGCGCAGGGCTGGATCGAAACGGCTGGCATCGCTTGTGTCGCTTATGTCAATGTGATGTGGACCCTGCGCACGGGTTCGCTATGGCCTGCCTTCATCACGCATGGCGTGTTCAATGGATTGCAAATCGTAATCTCGTCCTGGACAACGGTTTTCGGTCATTAATTGAATTGTCGCGCGATCACCACCAACCACGCCATTTGAACCATATCATCGGCAATACGGTGCTCAGCACGATAAGCGTGAGGCCATACGCATAGCCGTAATGCCAGTGATATTCCGGCATGGTCTGGAAATTCATGCCGTACATGCTCGCGATGAGCGTCGGCGGAATGCCGACGACCGACACGATGGTCAGCACCTTGAAGATATCGTTCTGCTCAGTGTTGATGAAGCCGAGCACGGCATCGAGCAGGAATTGCACCTTGTTCGAAAGATGCACTTCGAAATCCGAAAGCGATTGAATGTCCTGCGCTGCCGTTTTAAGGCGCGCCAGTTCCGCCTCGCTGAGCCATTTATGGCCCTTGTCGGCAGCGAACGGAATGATGCGCTGCACGCCGAGCAGCGTTTCGCGCATCTGTGAAGTGCGATCGCCCGCTTCGCCGACCTGCACAAGGATTTCCTTCAAGGCTTGATTGGAGCGCGCACTATTGCGCTGACGCGTGCGGCCATAGCGCTTGAATACACGGCGCGAGACTTCATCCAATTGAGTCTTCGTTTCTTCGAGCCTGTCCGCCGCCGCATCGACCATCGCTTCCAAAAGCGTCACGAATATATCGGGCGGCGTGAGATGGTCCTCGCCTTTCGCAAGCCGTTCCTTCACCGATGTGAACGCGCGGATCTCCGCATAGCGGATCGTCACGAACAGATCGGAGGAGACAATAAGGCCCACCGGCGCAGTAACGGGTTCGCCGCCCGATGGTGGGCGCGGCGTCAGCGGCATGCTCATGATGAGCGTACCAGCCTCCGCGCGCAGGCGGCTCGAGGACTCGATCTCCTCCAATTGCGAACGCGTGGGGATCGCGATCTTGTAATCGGAGCACGCATTGGCGACATCGGCATCGCTCGGATCGACAAGATCGATCCAAACCGCTCGTCCCTGGGCTGGATAATCCGTCCGCATCAGCCGCTCACCTGATTCCGCTCGCGAGCATAACGCCCTTTCAGTCTCTAAACAGATTCGGGTTTTCCCCAAGATAGCGTTCTGTTTTGGCCAAGTCTGAATATAAACCGGGTTTCAGCAATTCTTTGAATATGGAAAAAGGTTGCCCGCGCAGGTAGGCAAAAACGCCCAAACCAAAAGCCCAATCAACTTCCCGCAGATATCCTTGCCTTGACCAGCGCCAACCTATTGATTGAAAATCCTGATGTTGCCCGAAATTAAATGCGAGGTTCGCTCCGAAAATTCCGAACCCCATGTATATTGTCATTATGTCCGTCGCGTATTCATGCATTTCTGCGCCGCCGGGTGTTTCTTCGCCAATTGATTTTAGTCTGTAATGAGCCAACTCGTGCGCGAGAGTGGCGATCAAAACTGCTGGCTCGCTGACGCTTTTGGGATCATATGTAATTTCTGCTGTGTTGCCCGATATTCGAAACGTCCCAAGCGGCATTCTGTTTGAATCGTTTTTTAGAATTGCAAAATCGCCTATTCGATCTTCGGGGCGTTCCGGTTGAGCGATAAGTTCGGAAGGCCAATCCGTCATTCGCGCCAAATGCTTTACGCATTCGAATATATATTTTGCTCGCGTGTGCCCCGTCGTTTCCGAAGGCGGAAAATAGGTGCGAGTAGGGGTCACCAGAGGCGAAAGTTTCAAATCGTCTATGCCGCCACTGTGCTTCAGCAGCCAGCGCCATGTTTCGATCTGCCAAGCCTCATCTTCACTGTTTAAAGGTGATTTGTGCCGGAAGAAACGGCCAAGCATCCGTTTAAACCAGCGCACCGTGGCAGTGCTTGAACTTGCGGCCCGAACCGCAGGGGCACAGCGCATTGCGCTGAACCTTGCCCCAGGTCGCAGGGTCGTTCGGATCGACGGCTACATCCTTGGGTCGCGTGGTGCGGAGGAACTGGCTTCCGCCTTCCATTTCCTCTTCGCCGGTCAACGGATTGATATGCGAAGCGCGCATCTGGATCGGGGGGCGCGGCGGCTCCGGCAAGGGCGGTTGCTCGACATTGATCTGCAGGTGCATGAGCTGGCGCACGACATCGAAGCGCAGCTTGCTAAGCAGCGCCTCGAACAATTCAAACGCCTCGCTCTTGTATTCGTTGAGCGGATCGCGCTGGCCGTAACCACGCAGGCCCACATATTGGCGAAGGTGATCGAGGTTCACGATGTGCTCGCGCCAATCGTGGTCGAGCGTCTGCAACAGCACCGCTTTCTCGACATAGCGCATGACATCGCTGCCCGTATTCGCAGCACGCTCGGCAGCGCGCGCGTTCACGGCTTTCGAAATGCGTTCGCGCACTTCCTCGTCGGCGATGCCTTCTTCCTTGGTCCAGTCCACGATC
>DATHQA010000086.1:0-6362 GCA_035483375.1 Rhizomicrobium sp.
CCTCCGTCACCGCGGTGATCTTCACCGTGCCGCCTTCGGGGCTGAACGAAACCGCGTTGTCGATGAGATTGCGGAATACCTGGCCCAGCCGTTCGTCGCGGCCGAGCACGATGGCGTTTCGCGGCAGATTGAGGTCGAGCACGATATGCGCCGATGTCGGCTCTTCGGAGAAGCGATAGACCTCCACGATGGTTTCGAGCAGATGCACAAGCGCCACGGGCTCGGAATGCTCGCGGCTCATTTCGGCATCGACGCGGGAGGCATCGGAAATATCGGAGATGAGGCGGTCGATGCGTTTCACATCGTCACGCACGATTTCGATCATATGCTCGCGCGCGGCTTCATCCTTCGTGCGCATGAGCATTTCGACCGCGCTTTTGAGCGAGGTGAGAGGGTTCTTCAATTCATGCGCCACATCTGCGGCGAAGCGTTCGATCGCATCGATGCGGTGATAAAGCGCGCGCGTCATGCCCGAAAGACTATTGGCGAGATCGGAAATCTCGTCATGCCGGTCTTCCATTTGCGGAATGCTCTCGCGGCCCAAACGTCCGCGCCGCACACGATCCGCTGCCGCGGCGAGCCTGCGCACGGGCCGCGCGACAAAGCCCGCAAGATAGAATGATAGAACCACCATCACCGCGAAGGCGACGAGGAACACTTCCATGAGGGTCGCGCGCTCCTCGCGCAGGATGGAGTCGATGTCGCCGCCTTCGGACGACACGAGCAGCACGCCATAAATCTCGCGGAAACGCTGCACCGGCACGGCCACGGACAATATGAGTTTATTGTCTTCGTCCACGCGCTCTGCCGCCGCCGTATCGCCGGAATAGGCGTAAAGCACTTCGCGATAGGCGCGGCCGTCATTGCCCGCTTCGATATAGGGTGCGAGTTTATCGAATGGGCGTACGCCCATCATGCCATCATAAACGCGGCTGAATAGCCCTTTGAGCTGTTCCCACCTATCGAGCGAGGGCAGGTCGCGCTTCTCCACGAGATTGCGCGCAAGCAGATTGCGCGTATCGAGTGCGAGCTTGCCGTCGCGTCCGTAGAACCGCGCACGCAAACGTGTCGGCTCGATGAGCTGCCGAAGCAATGGCTCCGCTTCGGCGAGATTGATGTCGCGCGTGTTTTCGTCAGTCGTGTATTCGGCGAGCGTGGACGCGACGATGAGCGCTTGTTCGCGGATCGCGTCGAGCCGCTCGTCGATGAGACCCACGCGGCCCGATTGCACGATGACCACGCCCACCGTCATCACGAGCAGTGCAATCGTGTTGAAGAAGATGATGCGCCGCGTCAGCGCGGAGAACGGAAAACGCCGCCGCGTTTCCGGGCCGCCTTGCACGCGGCCCGGCACGCTGTCGGCCAGCCGCGACGTCTCGCCGGAGAAGGCGGGTTTTCTCATAGCCCCATGCGCGCGATGCTACGCTTCGCGGTAACGATAGCCGACGCCGTAAAGGGTTTCGATAGCGTCGAAATCGTCGTCGATCGCCTTGAACTTCTTGCGCAGGCGCTTGATGTGGCTGTCGATCGTGCGGTCGTCCACATAGACCTGGTCGTCATAGGCCGCATCCATGAGGTTGTCGCGGCTTTTGACGAAGCCCGGCCGCTGCGCCAGGCATTGCAGGATGAGGAATTCGGTGACGGTGAGGCGTACGGGCCTGCCGTCCCAGGTGCATTCGTGGCGCTGCGGATCGAGCGCGAGCTTGCCGCGCACCATGGGCTCGGCGCCCTTGGCTTCGGGCGAGGCAGGCGTGCCGCCCGTCTTGCGCGGTTCGCCGCGGCGCAACACCGCCTTCACGCGCTCCAGCAACAGACGCTGCGAAAACGGTTTCCTGATGTAATCGTCCGCGCCCGCATTGAGGCCCATGAGTTCGTCGATCTCTTCGTCTTTCGAGGTGAGGAAGATCACGGGCAGGTCGCCGTTCTGGCGCAGGCGGCGCAGCAGCTCCAGCCCGTCCATGCGCGGCATCTTGATGTCGAGGATCGCAAGATCTGGCGGTGCGGAGGACAGTGCCGTGAGCGCAGACGCGCCGTCCGAATAGCCGCGCACATGATAGCCCTCCTGCTCCAGCAGCATCGTCACCGAAGCCAGGATGTTCTTATCGTCGTCGACGAGGGCAATCGTTGCCATGCGAGCCTAAACGAATTCGACTTTCAGGATCTCGTAGGAGCGCGCGCCGCCGGGGGCCGCGACTTCGACGTTGTCGCCCTTGGCCTTGCCGATGAGCGCACGCGCGATGGGACTGGAGATCGAGATGCGGCCCTTCTTCGCGTCCGCCTCGAGATCGCCGACGAGCTGATATCTGCGTTCCTCGTCGGTGTCTTCGTCCACGAGCGTCACGGTCGCGCCGAACTTCACCGTATGGCCGGAGAGCTTCGACACGTCGATCACGTCGGCGCGGCCGAGCTTGTCCTCAAGCTCGATGACGCGGCCTTCGACGAAAGCCTGTCGTTCCTTCGCCGCGTGATATTCCGCGTTCTCGGACAGATCGCCATGGGCGCGCGCCTCCGCGATCATGCGGATGATTGACGGGCGCTCCACCGATTTGAGGTGGTTGATTTCTTCTTCGAGGGCCAGATACCCCCCGGCGGTCATAGGGATGCGTTCCATAAAGTCCTTGGTCCTAACTGCGGCAAAACCGTTCCCTGCGGCCGCGCCTTCAAGCGGGCCGCCTCGCGGGAAACCGGGGAATTTGCCTAAAGCCTTGTCACGTCTGGATTTTTCCAGATCCTTCCCAAGCGGGGCGTCATAAACTGTATGACTGGAGGGGGGCGACTTCAAGGGAGCCCGCCTTTAACGCTGCAATCCCCTGGGTCGCGGCGGCCGCACCCGCCATGGTGGTGTAGTAGGGAACCTTCATCTGAAGGGCGGTCCGGCGGATGGAATAGGAGTCGGCCAGGGCCTGCGCGCCCTCCGTCGTATTGAAGACGAGTTGCACTTCGCCGTTCTTCAGCGCGTCCACGATATGCGGACGGCCTTCGAGCACCTTGTTGACGAGTTTCACATCGAGGCCATGCTCCGCGAGCAGCTTCGCCGTGCCGCGCGTGGCGATGATCGTGAAACCCATTGCAAGCAGTTCGCGCGCAGGCGTAACCGCAAGCTCCTTGTCGGCCTCTTTCACCGAGATGAACACAGTGCCTGCAAGTGGAAGCTTCTGGCCTGCGCCGATCTGGCTTTTCGCAAAGGCGCGCCCGAACGTCTCGTCAAGGCCCATCACTTCGCCCGTCGAACGCATTTCCGGGCCGAGGATCGTATCGACGCCGGGAAAGCGTCCGAACGGCAGGACAGCTTCCTTCACCGCGATATGCGGTGACGATGTGCGTTTGAGATCGAGCGTGGAAAGGCGTTCGCCCGCCATCACGCGCGCGGCGATCGCTGCAACAGGCAGGCCGATGGCTTTGGCGACGAACGGCACTGTGCGGCTCGCGCGCGGATTGACTTCGAGCACATAGATGTCGCCGTCCTGCACGGCGTATTGCACATTCATGAGGCCGCGGACGTTCAGCGCACGCGCAAGCGCAATCGTCTGGCGTTCGATCTCTGCAATCGTTTGTTTCGACAGCGAATGCGGCGGGATCGCACAAGCGGAATCGCCCGAATGCACGCCCGCTTCCTCGATATGTTCCATGATGCCCGCGATGAACACTTCGCCGTCATGATCGCAGATCGCATCGACATCGATCTCGGTCGCGTGATGCAGGAAGCCGTCGATGAGCACGGGATTGTCGCCTGAGATGCGAAATACTTCGCCGGACTGGATGGTTGCTTTCAGCGCCGTTTCATCAGGCACGACAACCATGCCGCGTCCGCCAAGCACATAAGAGGGCCGGAGGATGATGGGGAACCCGATTTCGCGCGCGACGGCGAGCGTTTCATCCGCCGTCATCGCGGTCGCGTTGCGCGGTTGACGCAGGCCCAGCTTGTTGAGCAACACTTGAAACCGCTTGCGATCTTCGGCGAGGTCGATGGCATCCGCGCTTGTGCCGAGAATCGGCACGCCTTCTTCCACCAAAGTGTTTGCGAGTTTGAGCGGCGTCTGGCCGCCGAACTGCACAATGACGCCTTCGAGCGTGCCGTTCTGCTGTTCGGTGCGCACGATCTCCAGCACGTCTTCGGCGGTGAGCGGTTCGAAATAAAGCCGGTCGGATGTATCGTAATCGGTCGAAACGGTTTCAGGGTTGCAATTGACCATGATCGTTTCGTAACCGCGCGCGGACAGCGAAAACGCGGCATGGCAGCAGCAATAATCGAATTCGATGCCCTGGCCGATGCGGTTTGGTCCGCCGCCTAATATGATGATCTTCTTCTTGTCGGTCGGTTTGCTTTCGCATTCCACATCGCCGCCGACCGGGCTTTCGTAGGTGGAATACATGTAAGGCGTGAGCGCTGCGAATTCGGCAGCGCATGTATCGATGCGCTTGAAAACGGGCCGGACATTGAGTTGCGCGCGAAGGCTGCGAACGTCTTTTTCTTTTTGGCCTGTCAGTTTCGCAAGCCGCGCATCGGAAAAGCCCTGAGATTTAAGACGGCGCAAACCATCTTCATCCTTGGGCAATCCATTGGCCGCGATTTCGGATTCCGTAGCGATGATCGCTTCCATTTCATGCAGGAACCATGGATCATATTTCGTGATCTGCGCGATTTCCTCGAACGGAAAGCCGAGCCGCATCGCCTGTGCGGTGAGTCGCAAACGGTCCGGCGTCTGTTTCGCGAGTGCCGCGCGGATCGAATTGCGATCATTCGCGAGCGCGATTTCATCGAGCCCCGTCAATCCGGTTTCCAGCGAGCGCAAAGCTTTTTGCAACGACTCTGCAAAGGTGCGGCCGATAGCCATCGCTTCGCCGACCGACTTCATCGATGTGGTGAGCACCGGTTCCGCGCCTGGAAATTTCTCGAACGCGAAACGCGGAATTTTCGTCACGACATAATCGATGGAAGGCTCGAATGAAGCAGGCGTCACTTTCGTGATGTCGTTCTGCAATTCGTCGAGCGTATAACCAATGGCGAGCTTCGCCGCGATCTTCGCGATCGGAAATCCCGTGGCCTTCGATGCAAGTGCAGACGAACGCGACACGCGCGGATTCATTTCGATGATGACCATGCGCCCATCCGCCGGGTTCACGGCGAATTGCACGTTCGATCCGCCGGTTTCCACACCGATTTCGCGCAGCACCGCGATGCTCGCGCTGCGCATGCGCTGATATTCCTTGTCGGTCAGCGTTAGCGTTGGTGCCACCGTGATGGAATCGCCGGTATGCACGCCCATCGCGTCCACATTCTCGATGGAGCACACGATGATGGCGTTGTCGGCGCGGTCGCGCACGACTTCCATCTCGAATTCCTTCCAGCCGAGAACGGATTCCTCGATGAGCACTTCATTGGTGGGCGAGGCTTCAAGACCCGATTCGACGATCTCGAAAAATTCTTCGCGATTATACGCGATGCCGCCGCCCGTGCCGCCCAGCGTGAAACTCGGGCGGATGACGGCGGGCAATCCCACTTCGTCGAGCGCTTGCAACGCGCGGCTGAATGCTTCCGGCGACAATTCCATCACGGGATTGTTGCGGTCGTCGTAGAGGAAATTGCCCGCGGAATCCTTCTTGTGGCGCAGATAGCCTTTCAGCGTGATACCGCGCGGCACATCGAGGCCGATCTTCAGCATCGCCTCGCGGAACAGTGCGCGGTCCTCCGCCTTGTCGATGGCGTCGGCAGAGGCGCCGATGAGTTCAATATCATATTTCTCAAGCACACCGCGTTTGCGCAGCGAAAGTGCGGTGTTGAGCGCCGTCTGCCCGCCCATCGTGGGCAGCAGCGCGAACACGCGACCCTCCGGCACATTCGGCCGCTCGCGCGCGATGATCTTCTCCACGAATTCCGGCGTGATGGGTTCGATATAGGTCGCGTCCGCCATGTCCGGATCGGTCATGATCGTCGCCGGATTGGAATTGACCAGCACGACGCGATAGCCCTCGGCTCTGAGCGCCTTGCACGCCTGCGCGCCGGAATAATCGAACTCGCAGGCTTGGCCGATGATGATCGGCCCCGAGCCCACGATCAGAATGCGGTGGATGTCGTTACGCCGCGGCAACTTATTTTCCTCCCTCCATCAGCTTCACAAAGTCCCCGAACAGGTAGTGCGAATCGTGCGGCCCCGGAGCCGCTTCCGGATGATACTGCACGCAGAACACAGGGTGATTACGATGCCGGAAGCCCTCCAGCGTCGAATCATTTAGATTCATGTGCGTGATTTCTATTTCGTTCAAGTTGAGCGATTCCGGGTCCACCGCGAACCCGTGATTGTGCGATGTGATCTCCACCCGCCCCGTAACCTTGTTCAGCACAGGATGATTCGCGCCACGGT
>DATHQA010000087.1:0-5875 GCA_035483375.1 Rhizomicrobium sp.
ATCGTCTCGAGCGGGCGTTCCGGTACGGCGATGTTGCACAAATTGCTGCAGAGCTTCGCGTGCGTAGAAGCGCATCACGAATATGCCGTTGATATCGTGCAGCCTTTGGCCGTGAAGCGCTATCTTGACCTTGCCGATGCGGAAGAGGCAACGCGCGTGCTCGCGGTCACGCATCAGGCGGCGGTGCATTATAGCGAGACTTCGCATTGGTGCGATTCCTCGAACAAGCTTTCCTGGCTAATTCCGGAACTTGCGAAGCTCATGCCGCAAGCAAAGTTCGTTCATCTTGTGCGTGATGGACGCAAAGTTGCGGGTTCGTATTTCCGCAAGCTCGGCGATGAATGTTACGACGACCGTTCAATCGGCATTTTGCAGGCGTTCTGCGATTTGCCTTCGCTCCACCCTGCGCCCCCGCCGGAAAAGAAATATTGGTGGCCTGTGCCGCGAAAGGGCGATGCGCTGTCCGAGGCGTTCCGCCGGTTCGATCAATTCGAACGCATCGCCTGGCATTGGGCGGAGATCAATCGCGTCATTCTCCATTCGCTCGCAGCGCTGGACCCGAAGCGAACGCTGTTCGTGCGCCTTGAGGAGCTATGCGAAAATCCACAAGCCTTGCAGGGGCTTTTACACTTTCTTAACCTTCCTTACCGCGACGCGCATTTCGAATTGTTCAAGCGGCCGCATAACGTGAACCGGCCCCAAGACGAGCTTCTTTCCGAGGCGCAGCGCGGACGTTTCGAGGTTTTGGCTGGGGCGATGATGGCGCGTCTGGGCTATGCGGACCGCACCGAATATGTAGTGAATTATTAACGCGGCGCATCCGAATATGGTTAGCGTTTCCTTGTTCCGGGCACTTGATGAACAATCTTTGTGAATTGTGCCGGTGCGACGCGCTGGAGCAGGTTTACACGCCCGAACGCTCCACGCGCGGCATGACGATTCACTTATGCCACCATTGTGGGCTTGTGCAGAGCCTGCCGCGCCATGACCGCGCAGCGCGCGCACCAGCCGCCGTTTCGGGCGGCGCAGACTGGGGCAATGTGCGTTACGGCAAGGGCTTCCGCACCAAGGCCGTGCTTGATGCTCTCACGCATCACGCGGATCTTTCCGGCGAGATATCGCTTCTCGATGTCGGCTCCAATCGCGGCAGCTTCGCGCGTGCGTTTCTGGAAGCCGCGCCGAATGCGCGCCTCGTCGCCGTTGAACCGGACGAACGCGTGGCCGGTTCGTGCAACGGGCTGGATCGTACGAAACTCATTTGCGCGCGCATCGAAGACGCGGCGTTGGATGCGGAGCATTTCGACATCATCCATTCCTGCCACACGATCGAACATGTGGCGGAGCCCGCGCATGTGCTCACCGATCATTGGCGTACACTGAAGCCGGGCGGATTGCTTGTGCTCGATGCGCCCAATCTTGCGTTTCTCGGCGGTGACGATGTCGTCGAAGAATGGTTCATCGACAAGCATTTGACGCATTTCTCCGCGCGCACGCTCACGCGTATGATCGAAGCGGCCGGATTCACGATTGTACAACAACCCGATGCGAAGGATCGCGACAATCTCCTGTTCGTTGCGCGCAAGACAGGTGAGCCACATCTCTTATGCCGAAGCGACACCGTCGAAGTGGAACATGCAGAAACACTGCTCGCACATTATATAGTGACGCGCGCGCGCAATCTGCTCGCGCTGACAGTCGCCGCTGCAGAGATCAACAAGATGAAATCCCGCGGCGTCGTCATGTGGGGCGCGGGCCGCATTTTCGACAGTCTCGTCATGCACGGGCATTTCGATCCGCATACGCTCACGCTGCTCATCGACAAGCATCTGAAGCCGCATGTGAGCGAACGGTATGGCTGCGCAGTGAGCGGCCCGGAAGCATTGGCCGGCGCGAACGCGGAAATCGTCATCATCATGTCGCGCAGCTTCGCGAAGGAAATTACCGACGAGGTGCGTCGTCTCGCACCGAAAGTCGAAATCATCCTTTACACTGATCTCCTCGCACAAGCGCGCACGAAAATGGCAGCGTGAAATGATATCGAAAGACCGCGCCGAGCAATCCGAAACGCAGACCGAAATCCGCGATCTTGTGAACGAGCTTGAGGATTCGGCGCGCCTCATGCGCCAGCACATCATCGCCGCGATATATCGCGCGGGCTCCGGCCATCCGGGAGGCGCGCTTTCCTGTGCCGATATTCTTGCTTGTCTTTATGGCGCGGAACTCAATCTGTGGCCCGCCAATCTCAACGACCCGAACCGCGACCGTTTCGTGCTTTCCAAAGGCCATGCAGCGCCCGCGCTTTATGCCGCCGCGGCGCAATTCGGATTTTGCGACAAACGTGCCTCGCTCGCCTTACGTAAATTAGGCAGCCCATATCAAGGTCATCCGCATGTGCGCGATCTGCCCTGGGCGGAGACAAGCACGGGTTCGCTGGGCCAAGGTTTTTCGGTGGCGCTCGGCATGGCGCTGGGCCTTAAAATGCAATCGAGTCCTGCGCGCGTTTATACGGTACTCGGCGACGGCGAATTGCAGGAAGGCGAAGTGTGGGAAGGCGCGATGTGCGCGGCACATCACGGCCTCGACAATCTTTGCGCGCTTATCGACTACAACAAGATGCAAAGCGACGACACGAACGCGGCGATCATGGGCCTCGAACCGCTTGCGGATAAATGGCGCGCGTTCGGTTGGGCTGTGACCGAGATCGACGGCCATCGCATCAGCGGCATTCTTTCGGCGTTGCGCGAAGCGGGTGCCGTGTACGGCAAACCCGCCATGCTCATCTGCCATACGGTGAAAGGCAAAGGCGTGCCCTATATGGAAGCCAAGCCGCAATGGCATGGCAGTGTGAAACTGACACGCGCGCAAAGCGAGGAAGCGCTTACCGCACTCGGCGCGGACGCAAACGAAATCGTGGAGTTTCTCGATGACGGCCTCTGAAGCGCCCGCGCTCATCGGCTCGAGCGGCGATTCGTTGCGCGAGGCGTTCGGCAAAACGCTCTCGGCGCTTGCGAATGAATATCCGAAACTCGTCGTGCTTGATGCCGATATCGCAGGCGGCACGGGCGTGCATCATTTCCGCAAAAGCCATCCCGAACGTTTCATCCAATTTGGTATCGCCGAGCAGAACATGATGGCGGCGGCAGGCGGCCTCGCGGCGGTTGGCCTTTTGCCTGTCGTCACGACATTCGCCGTGTTCTGCTTGCGCGCAATCGAGCAGGCGCGCCTTTCGCTCGCCTATGCCGGGCGCAATGCGAAGATCGTGGCGAGCCATCCGGGCATCGATGTTGGACCCGACGGCGGATCAGCGCAGGCGCTCGAGGACCTCGCAGCATTCCGTGCGATTCCCGGCATGACGGTGATCTCGCCTGCCGATCCCGTGGAGATGGCGCTTGCCACGCGCGCGATTTTGGATTTCGAAGGGCCCGTTTACATGCGCACGGGACGAAGCCCGGCGAAGCGCGTGTTCGGCGACGATCATCATTTTGAAATCGGCAAGGGCCATATCCTACGCGATGGACGCGACGTGACGATTGTCGCGTGCGGCGTGGAGGTCGCGCGCGCGATGGAGGCGGCCACGCATCTCGCTGCTGAAGGTATCGCTGCACGCGTCGTCAACATGGCGACGATCAAACCTATCGACTCAGCGCTTCTTGCGCGATGCGCGCGCGAAACGGGCGCCATCGTCACGGCGGAAGATCACAATATCTATGGCGGGCTTGGCGGCGCGGTTGCCGAAGCGCTCGCGGTCACGCATCCCTGTCCAGTCGAGTTCGTGGGGCTTAACGACACATTCGGCGCATCTGGCGAGCCGGACGAACTCGCCGAATATTTCCGCATCTCCGTGCCATTCATTGCAGAAGCAGCGCGGCGCGTCGTCGCGCGCAAGAAACAATGAGTCGCTTTGCGTTGAATGGGAAATGCGCCGTTGTCACAGGCGGCAGCCGCGGCATAGGCCGCGCGATTGCGCTTGGCCTTGCCGAAGCGGGCGCGGATGTCGTGCTCACGTTTCGCGAACGGCGAGCCGAAGCCGATCTCGTTGCGCGCGAGATCGACGCAATGGGCCACCGTTCGCTTGCGCTGCAAATGGATGTCACGAAGCGCGCAAGCATCGAGACAGCAGCGGAACAAGCACGCGGCTTCGGCGCGATCTCGATTCTTGTGAACAACGCAGGCGTCAACAAACCGACCGATTTCGATCGCGTGACGGATGAGGATTGGGATTTCATCCTTTCGACCAATCTCAAAGGCCCGTTCATTTGCGCGCAAGTGTTTCTGCCGCTGCTTGCGGATGCGGGCGGCGGAAGCATCGTGCATATCGGTTCGGTGAGCGGACAATATGGCGGCCCGCGCACGGCGCATTATGCGGCGTCGAAAGCGGGCCTCATTTCGCTTGCGCAAGTCATCGCGCGTTTCGGCGCGGTGTCGAACATCCGCTCCAATACAGTCGCGGCGGGCTTGATCGCATCCGATATGGCGCAGGCGGGGCTTGCGGCGGCGAGTGTGCAGAAAGCAGCCGAAAACATTCTGCTCAAACGCATGGGCAGCACGCGCGAAGTGGCCGATGCGGTCGTATTCCTGGCAAGCGACGCGTCTTCCTACATCACGGCGCAAACGTTGAACGTGAATGGCGGGCTTTATTTCTGATGACGAAAACCATCCTCATTATTTCCGGCGGCGTTGAAGCAGCCGATGCCGCGCGCCGTGCGAAGGAAATGGGCTACACAGTCGTCGTTTCCGACCGAGATCCCGAAGCGCCGGGATTTGCGCATGCGGATTCCTGCATCATCGCCGATGTGTATGGCGCGAGCGAAACAGCCGCCGCCGCCGAACGCTATAACCGCAAGATCCGCAAGATCGATGGCGTGATCTGCGTCGCTGCGGATGCGCCTGTGACGGCGGCAACCGTTGCTCAACGCCTCGGTATTCCAGGCCTTTCACTTGCGAGCGCGGAATTGGCGAGCGATAAGCTTGCGATGAAGCGGCGTTTCTCGGAAAGCGGCGTGCCCGTGCCGTGGTTTACCGCCGTGGAAACGCCGCAAGCACTACAACGCGTCGCAATCGAGCGCGGACGTAATCTCGTCATCAAGCCTGTGGACAGTCGCGGCAGCCGCGGTGTGCAACGCGTAGCCGATGTGTCCGATCTCGACCGCGCCTTTATGTTGGCGCGCAGCCATTCGCCCACCGATCGCGTGATGGTGGAGGAATATCTCGATGGTCCGCAGGTCTCGACCGAATCGCTTGTCGTGAACGGACAATGCTTCACGCCCGGCTTCTCGGATCGCAATTACGAATTCCTCGAAAAATATGCGCCCTTCTTCATAGAGAATGGCGGCGATCTGCCGAGCCGTCTGCCGCAGGAAACACAAGACAAGGTGAAAGCAATTGTTGCGCGCGCCGCGGCCGCGCTCGGCGTGACGAACGGCACGATCAAAGGCGATATCGTCGTGCACAAAGGCGAGCCTTATGTGATCGAACTCGCAGCCCGGCTTTCCGGCGGATTTTTCTGTACGCGCGAGATTCCGCTGAACACAGGCGTTGATTTCATCGGTGCTGCGATCAAGCTTGCGCTGAATGAATCTGTGAACATAGAAGAGCTACAGCCGAAATATCAAACGCCCGTCGTGCAGCGCTACGCATTCCCGAAGCCGGGCCGCGTTGTGAACGTTGCAGGCGAGGAAGAGGCGAGGAAGATCGCAGGCGTTGCCGAAGTCATCGTCACGGCGAAACCCGGCGACATCATTCCGCCCGCGGGCGATAAGCGGCCCTCTGCGGCGATGGTGCTTGCGACCGGCGCCACGCGCGACGACGCCTTGCACGCGGCAAACGATGCGCTATCCCGCATTCGGATCGAAACCGCATGAACGCGCATGCGCGC
>DATHQA010000088.1:0-7046 GCA_035483375.1 Rhizomicrobium sp.
ATGCAGCGTGCGGCCATCCTTCAGCGGCACGCGGATGAGCGACTTTTTCGCTTCGTCGGTCGCCTTGCGGATCGCTTCCGGCACTTCGCGCGCCTTGCCATGGCCGAAGCCAACGCGACCGCGCTGATCGCCGACAACGACGAGAGCCGCGAAACCAAAACGGCGTCCGCCCTTCACGACCTTGGCCACGCGATTGATGTGGACGAGCTTGTCCACAAATTCGCTGTCGCGCTCCTCACGGTCGCCGCCGCGGTCCCGTCTTTTGCCTTCTTCACGCGCCATACGATGTATCCTTCATCAAAATTCCAGGCCGCCTTCACGAGCGGCATCGGCCAGCGCCTTCACGCGACCATGATAGATATAGCCGCCGCGATCGAACACGACCTGCTTCACACCCTTTGCGAGCGCACGTTCGGCGATCGTCTTGCCGACGGTGCTTGCCGCTTCGAGATTCCACGTCTTGCCCGCGCGGAATTCCTTTTCGTTGGAAGACGCAGCGGCGAGTGTCTCGCCTTCCACATCGTCCACGATCTGCGCGTAGATATGCTTGCCCGAGCGAAAGATCGAAAGCCGCGCGCGTCCCGCCGCAGTCTGCGTAATACGATAGCGCGTGCGCGATTTGCGCCTGTCGAAAAGCTTGCTCATTTCTTCTTGCCTTCCTTGCGCCGCACATACTCATCCGAGTAGCGCACGCCTTTGCCCTTGTACGGCTCGGGCTTGCGATAGGAACGGATTTCGGCGGCAACCTGACCCACAAGCTGCTTGTCGATGCCCACAACCGTCAGCATGGTCGGCTTTTCGGCCGTGATCGTGATGCCCGCCGGTATGGGATAAACCACATCGTGGCTGAAGCCCAATTGAAGCTGAAGATTCTTGCCCTGTACGGCGGCGCGATAACCGACGCCCTGAATCTCGAGCTTCGTCGCGAAACCCTGCGTGACGCCCGTGACAAGATTGTTCACGAGCGTGCGCGAAAGGCCCCACATCTGGCGGCCACGCTCCGCACCTTCGCGCGGGCTCACATTCACATGATCGCCATCGAGCTTCGCTTCGACTTCGGCGGGCAGAACGACCTGCAATTCGCCCTTCGGGCCTTTGACCTTCACGGTCTGGCCCGCGACCGAGGCGGTCACGCCTTTCGGCACGGCAATGGGTTTTTTTCCGATACGAGACATCAGAACACCTGACACAAGACTTCGCCGCCGACATTCTTCTCGCGCGCGGACATATCGGTCATCACACCTTGCGGCGTGGAGACGATAGAAACGCCGAGGCCCTGGCGGTGCGGCCTCAATTCGTCGACCGACGCATAAACGCGGCGGCCCGGCGTGGAAACGCGTTTGATCTCGCGGATCACGGGCTTGCCCTCGTGATATTTGAGTTCGATTTCAAGTTCGCGGCGACCGCCTTCCTTGAACTCAAGCTCCGCATAACCGCGGATATAGCCCTCGGCCTGCAATACATCGAGCAAACGCACGCGCAGACGCGAATTGGGCGAACTGATCTTGGACAGCCCGCGCAATTGCCCGTTGCGGATGCGGGTCAGTAAATCGCCAATGGGATCGAGGATCGCCATATCTATTCCTTCCTCACCAGCTCGCCTTGGTCATGCCGGGGATCTGGCCGAAATTCGCGAGATCGCGCAGCGCAATGCGCGACAGTTTCGTTTTGCGATAGAAGCCTTTCGGACGACCGCTCAATTCGCAGCGATGATGGATGCGCACCTTCGACGAGTTGCGCGGCAGCTTCGCAAGCTTCAGGCGTGCCGTGAAACGGTCTTCCGGCGGCACCGACATGTTCTCGGCAATCGCCTTCAGCGCCGCGCGACGGGCCGCATATTGCGCAACCATCTTCTCGCGCTTCTTATTCCGGTTGATCTGGCTCTGCTTTGCCATTTCTTACCTCAATTGATGAACGGAAACTGGAAGCCCTTCAGAAGCGCTTTCGCTTCCGCATCGGTCTTCGCAGTCGTGTTAATGATGATATCCATGCCCCACACGGTTTCGGTCTTGTCGTAATCGATTTCGACGAAGACGATATGTTCCTTGAGACCCATCGCGTAATTGCCGCGGCCATCGAACGAATTGCCCTTCACACCGCGGAAGTCGCGGATACGGGGCATCGCCGTCGTGACGAAACGGTCGAGGAATTCGTACATGCGGTCCTTGCGCAGCGTAACCTTCACGCCGATGGGAAGACCTTCGCGGATCTTGAACGTCGCGATGGCTTTCTTCGCGCGCGTGACGACGGCCTTCTGGCCCGCGATGGCCGTAAGGTCGTTCTGCGCCTGCACGATTTTCTTTCCGTCGGAGGCCGCTTCGCCCGCGCCGATGTTCAGCACGATCTTTTCGATGCGCGGTACTTCGTAGGTGTTCTTGTAGCCGAACTCCGTCATCATCGCGGGGCGAATGATTTCGTTGTAGCGCTTCTTGAAACGCGGCGTGTAGTTCGGGTCGCGCGCGGCTTCGCCGATTGCGACGACCGTGCCCTCGCCTTTCTTGACGAACTCGCCTTTTTTCGGGCGCGCTTTCTTTTCGGTTTTTTCGCCAGCTTCAGACATCGAGAACCTCACCGGACTTCTTGGCGAAACGTACCTTGCGTCCGTCGCTCAGATTTTTGAATCCCACGCGCGTCGCCGTTCCGTCGCGCGGATCGACGAGCGAAATATTCGACAGATGGATCGGCGCTTCCTTTGAATGGATGCCGCCTTCCTGCTTCGCCGTCTGGCGCTGATGGCGCTTCACGAGATTGACGCCGGAGACGAGCGCACGGTCTTCCTTCGGGAAAACCTTCATCACTTCGCCCTTCTTGCCCCGGTCGCGACCGGTGGTGACGATCACGCGATCGCCTTTGCGGATTTTCACGCCCATCACAGCACCTCCGGTGCGAGCGAAATGATCTTCATGTGGTTCTTCCCACGCAGTTCGCGCGTGACGGGCCCGAAAATGCGCGTGCCGATCGGTTCGCCTTGGGCATTGACGAGCACCGCCGCATTGCCGTCGAAACGGATAAGGCTGCCATCGGGACGGCGCACGCCTTTGGCAGTACGCACGACGACGGCCTTGAGCACTTCGCCCTTTTTCACGCGCCCGCGCGGAATGGCTTCCTTCACGCTGACGACAATCGTGTCGCCGACATCGGCATAGCGGCGCTTGGAACCGCCGAGCACCTTGATGCACATGACGCGGCGCGCGCCGGAATTGTCGGCAACGTCAAGCTCGGTGGACATTTGTATCATGTTCTATCTCCGGGGCGGCCCGCGTTATTCCGCGCTCTCGCGGCCCATGACTTCCCAGGTCTTCAACTTGGAAAGCGGGCGGCATTCGCGGATGCGGACGACATCGCCCACCTTGAATTCCTTGTTCTCGTCATGGGCGTGATATTTCTTCGAGCGGCGAACCGTTTTGCCCATCACCGGATGGATGAAACGGCGCTCGACCTTCACCACCACGGTCTTGGCGTTTTTGTCGCTCACCACGACGCCCTGCAATACGCGCTTCGGCATATCTTCCTTCCTACCTTCAACGCGCCTTCAGGCGGCGTTCGGACAAAACCGTTTCGATACGAGCAAGCTCCTTGCGGATTTCGCGCACGCGATTGGTCTTTTCGAGCTGACCGTTCGCACGCTGGAAACGCAGGTTGAACTGCTCCTTCTTCAACTGCACATGCCGATCGGACAATTCGTCCGGCGATTTGGCGCGAATGTCTTCGGCCGTGTTCGGTTTCTTCGCCATCGTTACACTCCAAGCCGCGCGATGAATTTCGTGGCGACGGAAAGTTTGGCGGCGCCCAGACGCATCGCTTCCTTCGCCGTTTCTACATCCACGCCGTCGATCTCGAACAGGATGCGGCCCGGCTTCACCTTGGCCACCCAGTATTCGGGCGCGCCCTTGCCAGAGCCCATGCGCACTTCTGCGGGCTTCTTCGACACAGGCACATCGGGAAACACGCGGATCCACACGCGGCCCGCGCGCTTCATATGACGCGTGATGGCGCGGCGTGCCGCTTCGATCTCGCGCGCGGTGATGCGTTCCGGCTCCATCGTCTTCAGGCCATAGGCGCCGAAGTTGAGCGTCGTGCCGCCTTTCGCAGCGCCGTGAATGCGGCCCTTGTGCTGCTTGCGGAATTTTGTGCGTGCCGGTTGAAGCATGGTCTTTTCCTGTTACGCCGCCGGACGCTGCGGATGCGCGCCGCGATTGGGATCGGAAGCTTCCGCCTGGCGCTTTTCCACCGCCAGCGGATCGTGCTCCATGATCTCGCCCTTGAAGATCCAAACTTTCACGCCGCAAGTGCCGTATGTGGTCTTTGCGGTCGCAACGCCGTAATCGACATCGCCGCGCAGCGTGTGCAACGGCACGCGGCCTTCGCGATACCATTCCATGCGCGCGATTTCCGCACCGCCGAGACGCCCGCCGCAATTGATGCGGATGCCCTGCGCGCCGAGACGCATCGCGGTCTGCACCGCACGCTTCATCACGCGGCGGAACGCAACGCGACGTTCAAGCTGCTGCGCGATGTTTTCGGCGACAAGCTTCGCATCGATTTCGGGTTTGCGGATTTCCACGATGTTCAGATGCACTTCGTCTTTCGTGAAGCGCTGGACGTCGTTCTTCAGCTTCTCGATATCCGCGCCCTTCTTGCCGATGACGACACCGGGGCGCGCGGAGTGGATCGTGATGCGGCACTTCTTGTGCGGGCGTTCGATCACGATGCGCGAAACGCCGGCGGCCTTCAGCCGTTCGGACAGATGCGCGCGAATCTTGATGTCTTCCTGAAGCAGCTTTCCGTATTCCCTCTTGTTCGCGTACCAGCGCGAATCCCAGGTGCGGTTGACACCGAGGCGGAAGCCAATTGGATTGACCTTCTGACCCATCAGGCCTTCTCCTTCTTCGCAGCCGGTTTGGCGGCGGATTTCTTCTTCGGCGCGGATTTCTTCGTTTCTTTTTTCTCTTCGCGGCGTTCCTCGACCACGATGGTGATCTGCGCAAACGGCTTGTGGATCGAAGCACCACGCCCGCGCGCACGCGCATGAAAACGCTTCATCACAAGGTTCTTGCCGACGCTCGCCTCGGTGACGACGAGATCGTCGACATCGAGATCATGATTGTTTTCCGCATTCGCGATGGCCGATTGCAGAACCTTCTTCACCTGAACTGCGACGCGCTTGGGCGAGAACGTCAGTTCATTGAGTGCATGTTCGGCTTTCTTGCCGCGAATGGATTGCGCGACGAGATTAAGCTTACGCGGCGACGTGCGAATGTTGCGGCCAATGGCTTTCGCCTGATTGTCGCCGAGCACGCGCTTGAGAGCTTCCTTGCCCATCAGTCCGCCCTCTTCGCCTTCTTGTCGCCCGTGTGGCCATAGAACGTGCGCGTCGGCGAGAACTCGCCGAGCTTGTGGCCCACCATGTCTTCGGTCACGAGCACGGGAATGTGCTTCTTGCCGTTGTGGACGCCGAACGTAAGGCCCACGAATTGCGGCAGGATCGTCGAGCGGCGCGACCAGGTCTTGATGACTTCCTTGCGCCCACTGCCGCGTGTGGCCTCTGCCTTCTTCAGCAGATAACCGTCGACGAACGGACCTTTCCAGCTTGATCTCGTCATTCAATTACCCTTGCGTTTTTCCATGGCGCGAACGAATGATCGATTTCGTCGTGCGCTTGTTCGTGCGTGTTTTGCCGCCTTTGGTGGGCTTGCCCCATGGCGTGACCGGATGTCGGCCACCCTTGGTACGGCCTTCACCACCACCATGCGGATGATCGATCGGATTCATTGCCGTGCCGCGAACATGCGGGCGCTTGCCCTTCCACACATTGCGTCCGGCCTTGCCGATGACTTCGTTCATATGATCGGGATTCGAAACCGCGCCGATCGTGGCCATGCAGTTAAGCGGCACGCGGCGCACTTCGCTCGAATTCAAACGCAGGATCGCATAACCGGCATCGCGGCCAAGATATTGCGCATAAGTACCAGCCGAACGCGCGATCTGACCGCCCTTGCCCGGCTTCATCTCGACATTATGGACGATGGTGCCGACCGGAATGGCCGAAAGCGGCATCGCATTGCCGGGCTTCACGTCAACCTTGTCGCCGGAGATCACCGTGTCGCCGACCGCGAGGCGTTGCGGCGCGAGGATGTACGCGAGTTCGCCGTCCTTGTATTTCACAAGCGCGATGAACGACGTGCGGTTGGGATCGTATTCGATACGCTCGACCTTCGCAGGCATGTCGAATTTGCGGCGCTTGAAATCGATGATGCGGTAACGGTGTTTATGACCACCGCCCTGATAGCGCACCGTAATGCGGCCCGTATTGTTGCGGCCGCCCGCTTTCGTCTGGCCTTCGGTGAGCGATTTCACCGGGCCGCCCTTGTGCAGGCCCGAGCGGTCGATCAGCACCAATTGGCGCTGGCCCGGCGTCGTCGGCCTGTATTGTTTGAGCGCCATCTTACAATCCCGTCGTGATATCGATCTGGTCGCCCTCGCGGAGCGTCACGATCGCTTTTTTATAGTCGCTGCGTTTGAACGGCTGACCGCGAAAGGCTTTCTTCTTGCCCTTCACGCGCACCGTGTTCACCGCCGTCACTTTCACTTTGAACAACCCTTCAACCGCTTTCGCGATGGCAGGCTTCGTCGCGTCGAGCGCGACGCGGAAGACAACCTGATTGGCTTCCGTCAGCTTCGTCGCCTTTTCGGTGATGACCGGCGAGAGGATCACATCGTAATTCACGGTCATGCCAGGCGCTCCTCGATCATCTTCACGGCCGCCTCGGTGAGCACGAGCTTGTTGCGGCGCATGATGTCGTACACGTTGAGGCCTTTGGCGGGCAGCAATTCGATATGCGAAAGATTGCGCGCGCTCATCCGGAAATTCTTGTCGAACTCGCCATCGACGATCAGCGCATGCGCGATGCCGTGCTTGCCGAAACGTTCGGCCAATTCCTTGGTCTTGATCGCGGGCGCGGTCGCTTCCGAAATCACGACAAGACCGCCATCCTTCGCCTTCGACGAAAGCGCATGACGCAAACCCAGCGCGCGCACTTTCTTCG
>DATHQA010000089.1:0-10601 GCA_035483375.1 Rhizomicrobium sp.
GCCCGCTTAGTTAAGACTGGCCTTTGAGCCGCCTGAGATTCGAGGCGCGGCCGCATGGGTTTGGCGGGGCGATCCATTTCGACGAAGACACGATAACCGCCTGAACGGAGAGCGGAAATGAAGCGGATTGCGGCTGTAAGAGCGACCTCCCGGCATGGTCTTTTGGGCGCGCTGGCGCTGGCGGCGAGCCTTGGGCTGGCCGGATGCGAAAGCATCGATGACATGCTGTTTGGCGGCAGTGACGAGGAGCCGAAATATCCCGCTGCCACCTCCGGCGACCAGGCGGGCGCCATGCCTGCGGCACCTGCGCCTTCCATGGCCGCACCTTCCGCCGCGATGGGCCCGGGGCCGATGATGGGCTCGGTCGTGACGCCGGTTCAGATCGCTCCCGGTTCCGATACGGGCACGGGCGTCAACAAGACGATCCAGCAGCTGCGCGGCCAGATCATGAATCTGGAAAATCATCTGGCGTCCGAGGCGCAGCGCCTGGCTGACATCCGCAATGCGAATGCGTCTTCGGCTGCGTCCTATCAGGAATCCAAAGCCCATATCATGACCCATCTGCAATTGGGCACGACGCGCGGCAACCCCGAACTCGTGACGCAATGGAACAGCGCGCAGGCGGCTCTCGACCAGATGTCGAGCAACATCAACACGCTCAATGCGCTAGGCACCGACGTGACGAGCGATTCCTCGGCCGCGCATTTCGCGCTCGATTCCATCGTGTCGACATTCAATATCTCCGGTGCGGTTGACGAAGATCATCGCCAGCTTGCGGTGCTCGAAGACGAAACAAACCAGACCATCGTGCTCATCGATCGTCTGCTGAAAGAAATGTCGGACGATATCCAGCGCCAGACGGCTTATGTCGCGAATGAACGCGCAAATCTCATGACGCTCGCAAACGGCATCAAGAATGGCGAGCTGTACGGTTCCGATCTTTCGTCGATGACGGGCATGTCGGCGGCGGCGCCTGTTGTGCCCGCCGGCCTCACGGGCGGCGCGCTTGCCGTTGTCCGGTTCGACCGCAAGAATCCGGACTATCAGAAAGAGCTTTATTCCTCGCTCAATCAGGTATTGGCCGCGCACCCGGCAGCGAATTTCGAGATCGTCGCCGTGTCGCCGACGCGCGGTTCTGCGGCTGCGGTGCAGATCGCGCAAGCCTCCGCCAAGCGCCATGCGCAGGATGTGATGCGCGCGATGGTCGATATGGGCGTGCCGGCCGCGCGGCTTGCGGTGTCGTCGTCCACCGACCCCACGGTCGGTGCGGCGGAAGTGCGCGTGTTCGCGCGCTAGAGAGCGCAGTCCCGCGAAGTGCGAGGCGGTTCGCGTCAGACTGCGCGACAATTAAAAAGTCACGGGAAGTTGTCTTTGTAGCTTTTCATGTGCGCGAGCGTTTGCGCCTCGTAGACGCCACGCGCGATGGCGCGCGCGAGACAATCCGCTGCAAGATGGCCTATCCGCATGACACCTAACGCACGCGGTTCGCCGAGTGCGAGCTTCGCCGTTGAAATCGCGAACACCGTGTCGCCGTCGAACGGCGTATGCGCAGGGCGCAGCGCACGCGCGAAACCATCCGCCGCCATGATCGCGATACGTTTCAATTCGATGCGCGAAAGCTCCACGTCTGTCGCAACGATGGCAATCGTTGTGTTCGCACTCGGGCGCGGCGCGGTTTTCATATCCGGCGGCAGATCGAGATTGATTTGCGAAAAACTATCCGGCTTGCGATTGCCGAACTCGCCGTTCTGTTCGAGCGGATAGGCCCAGAACACATCCGTGCCCGGAATAAGCGGCGAGCCGACCGCGTTGACTGCCGCAAGCGCGCCAACCGTGAAGCCTTCATCCGTCAGCGAAGACGCACTGCCGATGCCGCCCTTATACGCGCCCGCAACGGCGCCAAACCCCGCGCCGGCATTGCCGAGCGCGAAATCGCGCGATGCGCTTTCCGCGGCCTGAATGCCAAGCGCGCGATAAGGCGGCGTCATGCCCCAATCCTTCTCGCCGCCATTGGCGAGATCGAACAGGATCGCGGCGGGCACGATGGGCGCAGGCGGCGCGGTTGAGAGCACGCGAAAACCGCGTCCATTGGCGGCGAGCCATGCCGTCACGCCGGACGCCGCATCCAAGCCATAGACTGAGCCGCCCGACAGCACGATGGCATCGATGGTGCCGACCAAGCCTGTGGGATCAAGCGCTTCGGTCTCGCGTGTACCCGGCGCGCCACCGCGTACATCGACCACGGCAGCGGCGGGCACATCGGCGAGAACGATTGTCACGCCGGTGCGCGCGGACGCGTCTTCCGCCTGCCCCACATGCAGGCCTTCGACGTCAGTGATGAGGTTGCGGGGGCCTGTGCGGATCATCGCGCGCCACGCTAGTCTGGCACGCGGCCACACGAAAGAGAAAAGCATGAGATCGAAATTGTTCGCAGGCTTAGCGGTGCTTGTGTTGATCGCGCCCGCTTGTGCCGAAGCGCCTGCAAAGCATCACATGATCGCGGCCGCCAATCCTTATGCGGCGCGGGCCGGTCTCGAAATGCTGCGCGCAGGCGGTTCGGCCGTGGATGCAGCGATTGCTGCGCAACTCGTGCTCACGCTTGTCGAACCGGAATCCTCCGGCATCGGCGGCGGCGCGTTCATGCTGCTCTACGATCCCGCGAAAAACGCGGTGACGAGTTTCGATGGCCGCGAGACTGCACCCGCTTCCGCGACGCCGGGCATGTTCCTCGACGCGAGCGGCAAGCCGCGCCCGCATTTCGATGCCGTGCCGGGCGGCCTTTCCGTCGGCGTGCCGGGCACGATTGCGATGCTCGAAATGGCGCATCAGAAATATGGCCGCCTGCCATGGGTGAAATTGTTTGGTCCTGCCATCAAGCTTGCCGATGCGGGATTCCCCATAGGCTCGAAACTCGCCGGCACGATTCGCCAATTCCCGCAAATGGCGCAGATGCCGGATATAAAACGCATGTTCTACAAAGCAGACGGCACGCCGCTTGCGCAGGGCGATATTCTGAAGAATCCCGAGCTCGCGGAGACGCTGCGCGCAATCGCGAAGAATGGTCCGAGCGCGTTTTATACAGGCGCGATCGCGCAAGCGATTGTCGACAAGGTGCAGCACGCGCCCGTCAATGCAGGCGGCATGCAGCTTGCCGATCTTGCGTCCTATCATGCGGTCGAGCGGCCAGCGGTTTGCGGCACCTATCGCGACAACAAATTGTGCTCGATGGGTCCGCCGAGTTCGGGCGGCGTTGCGGTGTTGCAAATCCTGGGCATGCTCGAACGTTTTCCGCAAAGCGATCTGCAACCCAATACGCTTAGCGAAGTGCATCTGTTCTCCGAAGCGAGCAGGCTCGCTTTCGCGGATCGCGCGAAATATCTCGGCGACCCCGAAACAGTGAATGTGCCTGTCGCGGGGCTTATCGATCACGATTATCTGCGCGTGCGCGCGAGCCTCATCGATCCAAGAAAGGATATGGCCATGGCAGAAGCGGGCACGCCGCCCACGCAACATGCGATGCTTGACTACGCACCGCAGCGCACGCCGCAATTGCCGGGCACGAGCCATCTTGTCGTCGTGGATGATTCCGGCGAAGTCGTTTCGATGACGATGACCGTCGAATTCGCGCTCGGTTCCGAAATGATTGCGAAGGGCTTCATCCTCAACAATGAACTCACCGATTTCTCGTTCGAGCCAGTACGTGACGGCAAGCCCGTCGCCAACGCGCCTGCGCCGGGCAAACGGCCCATGAGCGCGATGGCGCCGACCATCGTGTTCGATTCGCACGGGCAATTCTGGATCGCGGTTGGTTCGCCGGGCGGACCGATCATCATTCCTTATGTCGCCGAAACCTTGGTCGCGATGATCGACGGCCATCTTTCGCCGCAGGATGCAAGCGCACTACCCCATCATGCCAATCCGAACGGGCCGACGATTCTGGAATCGAACACATCCATCGATGCGTTGGCACCGCAGCTCACGCAGATGGGTCACACGGTGCAGATGATGCCGCTTGAAAGCGGCTTGCACATCATCGAACGCACGAAAGACGGCTATATCGGCGGCGCCGATCCGAGGCGCGAAGGCGTGGCGCTCGGCGACTAGTCGCTCGCCCGATCAGGAATCTCGATGCGGAAGCGCGTACCTTTCGCACTGGTTTCCGCAAGCGTGACATCACCGCCATGGGCGCGTGCAAGATCACGTGCGATGGCGAGGCCCAATCCCGAGCCGCCCGGCCGCACGGCCGTCGCGAATGGCTGAAACAGCCTGTCACGCACGCTCTCAGCAATGCCCGAACCTGTGTCGCAGATTTCGATGCTCACGCGATCCTTCGCACGCGATGCTTTGATCGTGATCGTGCCGCCGCAAGCGAGCGCTTCGGTCGCGTTGCGCACGAGATTGAGCAAGATGCGATAGAGGTGTTCCGGATCGGCATCGATCTTCAGCAACGGATCGATGTCGTTTATGAAACAAACATTCTCTTTCGACGCACAAACCTCGCCTGCTTCAGCGATAAGCGGATGGAGTGCGAGAAGCTTGCGCTCCGGCGGACGTTCGTCGGCGCGGCCATAACGCAACGTTGCCGTTGCAAGCGCGACCGCGCGATCAAGCGAGGCCACAAGACGCGGTGTCAGATGCTTCACCACGGGATCGTCTACCGCGATCAGACGGTCCGATGCCATTTGCGCGCTCGACAAGATGTTACGCAGATCGTGCTGGATTTTCGCGACCGCAGAACCGAGCGCCGCCAAGCGCGCTTTCTGTTGCAGGAAGCCGTAGATCTCGCGCTGCATACCTGCGAGTTCGCGTTCGGCGATCCCGATCTCATCGCTGCGTCGTGATGGCGCGACAATGCGCGAAGCATCCTCAGGATTCTCACGGAACGAAACCATCGCCGCCGTGATGCGCCGCATCGGCCGCACAAGCACGAAATAGAGACTTAAGAAAACAAGCACCGCCGCCGCAATCGAAATGAACAGACCAAGCCGCAAGGTCTGTATCGAATAATGGATCAGCGCCGCACGGATCGATTTTTCGCCGACAATTACCTCGACGGTCTGCGCACCGCGGATATGCGTGGGCGCGATGACATGCAGCGTGCGGTCGTCGCCTGCGAAGATGCAATCGAGCGCTTCCTCCGTTTCCGTCATCAAATCGGCATGGCGCAGATCGATCGTGCGGTCGATACGGCCCGGCATGCCATGCACGAGAAACAATTCGCGCTGTTCGGGCCGTTTCAGCATCACAGCACCTGCGCCCGCCCGCGCGAGCAATTGCGCGCGCAAGCCCGCCGACAACTGGCTGCCACCGGGCTCGGTGAACGGCAGGATCGCCAGCTCCGCGGATTCGATATGCATATCGAGCAGCGCCTTGTGATAGCGCGCGATGGAAGGTGCGGAGATCAACGCCGCACTCATCATCACATATAAAAGCGTGAGCAGGAGCAGCCGCCCGGACAGGCTGTGCGCGACAAGCCTGAGTGCGTCAGCCAATTGTGTGCGAGCCCGGCCAGCCACACCCGCATGGAGCCTCAAGATCGAGCGAAATTGAAGGGGATGCCGGGCGGCAACGGGTCTTCGCTGCCTGCATGGGTTTCCCACTAGCCTCGGTTGACAGGGCCGGGACCAATGCCTAGAAGCACGGCTCTTTTTGACGGCCCGGTCCCATGAAACGCCCCTATCAGCCTAGCAAAATCGTCCGCAAGCGCCGCCACGGCTTCCGCTCGCGCATGGCGACGGCGGGCGGCCGCAAGGTTCTCGCGCGCCGCAGGGCGGCTGGCCGCAAGAAGCTTTCGGCCTGAACTCCGGCCTTGGGGCCTAGGATCGGCCCATGGACCACCTGAAAACCCGAGCCCATTTCCTGCGCGCCCAGCGGGGCATCCGCCGTTCATCCGCGAGCCTGACACTTGAGGTCTGTGCGAGCCCGGAGGCGGGCATTGGCGTGCGCGTCGGATTCACGGCCAGCAAGAAGGTCGGCAATGCGGTCGCCCGCAACCGGGCCAAGCGACGGCTTCGCGCTGCGGCCAATGCGCTCCTTCCCCTTTATGGCCTGCCGGGCAATGACTATGTTCTCGTCGCGCGGACGGCGACGCTGGACCGGCCCTTCGAGGCCCTGCTTGCCGACCTGAAAGACGCGCTTCAAGCGGCCAATGCCAGGCTCGGCCGGATCAAAGGAGTGCCGTGAGTGGCTTTGGATAATCTGTTGCGGCGCGCTTTGACCACGGCGCTTGTTATTCCCATCCGGCTCTATCGCCTGTTCCTTTCGCCGCTTGTGGGACCGGCCTGTCGTTTCTCGCCGAGCTGTTCGGAATATGCGCTCGATGCGTTGCATCAGCATGGGCCGATCAAGGGAACAGTGCTCGCAGCGCGCAGGCTTTCGCGTTGCCATCCCATTTCATGGCTCGGTGGTTCGTCGGGCTTCGATCCTGTGCCGCCGGTTCGCTGACTCATGGGCGAGAACCGCAATCTCATTATCGCCATCGCGCTTTCGATGGTTGTGATCTTCGGATGGCAATATTTCATTGCACGGCCGCAAATGAATGCCGAAAAGGCGCAGCAGGCCCATCTTGCGCAACAGGAAAAGACGCAAGGACAATTGGGGGCACCGCAAGCCAACGCGAATTCCCTCACCCATCTTTCGCGCGACGCTGCGTTGAAACGCGGCGGTCAACGCGTTTCTATCGACACACCGACAGTGGACGGCTCGCTGCTTCTCAAAGGCGCGCGCTTCGACGATCTGCGGCTGAAGAAATATCGCGAGACGGTGAACCCGAAGAGCCCGGAGATCGTGCTGCCTGCGCCGCAAAGCACGGACTATCCGTATTATGCCGTGTTCGGTTGGGTTTCAGCGTCTAAAGCCATTCGCGTACCCGACGACAATGCGCAGTGGAAACAAATTGCGGGCACGACGCTTTCGCCCGGCCATCCGGTGACGCTCGCATGGGACAATGGCAGCGGCCTCGTCTTCACGCGCCAGATCGCGGTGGACGATCAATACATGTTCACCGTGTCCGACAGCGTGACGAACAAGACGAGCGCCTCTGTCACGCTTTATCCTTACGCCTACGTCGCGCGCGCTGGCGTGCCGAAAGTCACGCACTATTGGGTGCTGCATGAAGGGTTCGTGGGCGTCGCGGACGGCACGCTGAAAGACGCGAAATATACCGATTTCAAAGACAACACGCCGCCCACGACATTCCATTCGACGGGCGGCTGGGTCGGCATCACGGACAAATATTGGATGGCGGCTGTCGTTCCGCCGCAGAACGCTACGCTCGATGGTTCTTACGCGGCGTCGGTCAGCAATGGTGTGACGGATTATCAAGCCGATTACCGTCTCGACGGACGCAAGCTCGGACCGAACGGCACGCTCGCCGTGACGCATCGGTTGTTCGCGGGCGCGAAAGTCGTACAGACGCTGCAGAATTATCAGAACAAGCTCGGCATCCAGCATTTCGATCTTGCCATCGATTGGGGCTGGTTCTGGTTCTTCACACGGCCGATGTTCTGGCTGCTCGACCATTTGTACAATCTCGTCGGCAATTTCGGCGTGGCGATCCTGCTACTCACCGTTGTGATCAAGCTCATCTTCTTTCCGCTTGCGAACACATCCTACAAATCGATGAGCCGGATGAAGAAGCTTCAGCCGGAAGTCGAGCGCCTCCGCACGCGCTTTGCCGAAGATCGCCTGCGCCAACAGCAGGAGATGATGGAGCTTTACAAGCGCGAGAAAGTGAATCCGGTTTCCGGCTGCCTGCCCGTTCTTATTCAGGTGCCCGTGTTCTTCTCACTCTATAAAGTGCTGTTCGTGACGATCGAGATGCGGCACGCGCCGTTCTTCGGCTGGATTCACGATCTGTCCGCGCCCGATCCGACCTCGATCATCAATGTGTTCGGATTGCTGCCTTATGGCGTGCCGAGCTTCATTCCCGCGGTGCTCAGCATCGGTATCTGGCCGATTCTCATGGGCGCCACGCAATGGCTGCAAACGCAGATGAATCCCGCGCCCGCCGATCCCGTGCAGGCGCGCATGTTCAGCCTCATGCCGATCATGTTCATCTTCATGCTCGCGACATTCCCGGCGGGTCTCGTGATCTATTGGACATGGAACAATCTGCTTTCGGTCGCGCAGCAATATCTCATGATGCGGCAGCAGGGCGTGAAGCTCGACCTGCTTCAGAATTTCCGCAGCAGCGACGTCAAAGCAGGGCAATGAATCCCGAACTCGCGCGCAAATTGTTCGCGCAGTCTTGCGAGTTCGTTCACGGTTCGCCATCGGCCGATAACCTGCCGGCGCACAGATTGCCGGAGATCGCTTTTGTCGGCCGTTCCAATGTCGGCAAATCGAGCTTGCTCAACGCGCTTGTCAATCGCCGTACGCTCGCGCGTGTTTCGAATACGCCGGGCCGCACGCGCCAGATCAATCTCTTCCGGCTCGGCGACACGCTCATGCTTGTCGATTTGCCAGGCTACGGTTACGCGCGCGCGTCGAAAACGCTCGCTGCGGAATGGCAGAGCCAGATCACGGCCTATCTTGCCACGCGCCCCAATCTGCGTCGCGTAATCCTACTCATCGATGCGCGGCGTGGAATCATGCCCATCGACCGCGAGGCGATGGCGCTGCTTGACCGCGCCGCCATTTCCTACCTGCCCGTGCTTACGAAGACCGACAAACTCAAAGCCGCCGAACGCACCGAAGTGACCAATCACGTGGCGGCGGAAGTCGGAAAACACCCTGCCGCCTTTCCCGAAATTATCGCGACTTCGGCGGAAAAAGGCGATGGAATCGAGGCTTTGCGGATGCATCTGGCGGCGCTGGCCCACACGTAAGCTTTCCGCTATAAGGCCCGCGCTTTCGAAGGCTTTAAGGGCATGGCGCTTCAGGACGATCCCAACCAGGACCGCAATCTGCGCGTGATGGCGCGCTGGCGTTCGACCGCGCGCGTGCTTGTCGAGGCGCTGCCTTACATCCTCAAATATGACAGCAAGACCATTGTCGTGAAATACGGCGGCCACGCGATGGAATCCGGCGTGCCGCTGCATTTCGCGCAAGACATTGTCATGATGAAGCAGACGGGCATGGACCCCGTCATTGTGCATGGCGGTGGGCCCCAGATCGGCGCGATGCTGTCGCGTCTTTCGATTCCGTCTACGTTTGTCGATGGCCTGCGCGTCACCGATGAAGCGGCCATCGAAGTGGTAGAGATGGTTCTGACCGGCTCCATCAACAAACAGATCGTGTCCGGCATCAATGCCGCGGGCGGACGCGCGGTTGGCGTGTCGGGCAAGGATGGCAATCTCGTCGTTGCGAAAAAACTCGAACGCTTCAACAGTCATGACGGAAAACCCGGCAAGGAAGTCGATCTCGGTTTTGTCGGCGTGCCGGAAAAAGTGAATACCGAAGTGCTGCGCACGATCATGGCATCCGAACTCATTCCCGTGATCGCGCCTATCGGGGCGGGACGCAAAGGCGAAACGTTCAACATCAATGCCGATACGGTTGCGGGCGCGGTTGCGGGCGCGATGGCGGCGGAACGTCTTGTGCTGCTCACCGATGTCGAAGGCGTGCTCGACCGCGACGGGCGATTGATCCCGCGTCTCACCGTTGCCGAATGCCGCGCGCTGATCGCGAACGGCACGATCTCCGGCGGCATGATCCCCAAGATCGAAACCGCGATGGATGCAGTGGAATCCGGTGTGAAAGCGGCCGTGATCCTCGACGGGCGTATCCCGCATGTGCTCATGCTCGAATTGTTCACCGAACATGGCGCGGGCACACTGATCACGGCGGAATGAAAGCGTTTCGCCTTTCGGTTCTTTTCGCGCTCATGGCAGCGGCGTTCGCGACACATCCCGCAAACGCCGCGCTCAATCTGTGCAATCGCACGAGCTACATTCTCTATGCCGCGACGGGATACAAGGACGCGGCGAATATGGTCACGCAAGGCTGGGCGCGGCTTGCGCCCGGCGGGTGTGTTGCGGCGATTGCCGGCCCGTTGAAGACGCAGCCCTATTACGTCTATGCGCAGACTTCGCGTTCGCATCAGGGGGCGTCTCACGCCTGGGGTGGAATAACGCGGCTTTGCGTGGCGCATGGGAACTTCACATTGCATACGCCCGTGCTTGTGCCAAGTTGCCAAGCCGCGGATTCCTTCACGCTACCCTTCTCGACCGTACAGCCGAAAAAGCATGATTGGAGCATCAGTTTCACAGAAGTGGCGAATTACCCCAATCTCGACGCCGCGAAACGCGCGGGCTTCGAACGGTTGCTCAATGACAACGGATTCAATGCAGGGCCGCCCGACGGCAGCACGAACAAACGTGCCGATGATGCAATGACGGCCTTCCGCAAACGCGTGAAACTCGCCGCAAGCGCAAGCGACGCCGATACGTTCATCGCGCTGGAGCGACAGGCCGCGACCATTGCCGCACCCGAAGGCTATTCGATCTGCAATCACACAAACGATGCGCTATGGGCCGCAATCGGCCTGCAAAACGGCAAGGAATGGGTCTCCCGCGGCTGGTGGAAGATTCCCGGCGGCAATTGCGCGACCGCGATCTCGACTCCGCTTGCGATCGACCGCGTTTTTCTTCTCGCCGAAA
>DATHQA010000090.1:0-2656 GCA_035483375.1 Rhizomicrobium sp.
CGAAGTCGAACGTCAGATCGCCGAATGGTCGCGGCAGATGTTTGGGTTTCCGCAGAGCGCAGGCGGGTTGTTCGTTACCGGAACATCGATGGCGGATTTCGTCGCCGTTCTCGCCGCACGCACAGCGAAGCTCGGCAAGCAGGCGAACCGCGACGGCGTCGGCGAGACCGGCGCGAAGTTGCGAGCTTACACATCGACCTCGGCGCATGGCTGTGTTGCACGAGCCATGGAGATGGCAGGTCTCGGCACGGATGCGCTACACCTGATCCAAACTGACTCGCATCACAAAATGGATATCGAGGCACTGCGCCGCGCCATTGCGTCGGATCACGTGGCGGGCTTGGAGCCGTTTCTTGTCATCGGCTCTGCAGGCACGGTTAATGTCGGCGCGATTGACGATCTTTCGGCGCTTGCGGATATTTGCCGCGACGAGAATTTGTGGTTTCATATCGATGGTGCGTTCGGCGCACTTGCCGTTTTGTCGCCGCAACTGGCGCCGCTTGTCGCCGGGATCGAGCGCGCGGATTCCATCGCGTTCGATTTCCACAAATGGGGTCAAGTTTCTTACGATGCCGGCTTTATCATCGCGCGCGATCAGAACAGTTTGCTCGAAACCTTCGCCTCGCCGGCTGCCTATCTTCGCCGCGAGACACGCGGGCTTGCCGCCGGTTCGCCATGGCCTTGCGATATCGGTCCCGATCTTTCACGCGGGTTTCGCGCGCTGAAAACGTGGTTCACGTTGAAAACTTATGGCACTGAACAGCTTGGCGCAGTCATCGAGCGCAGTTGCGAATTGGCGCGCTATCTTGAGCGTCGTATTGTGGAAGATCCCCGGCTCGAATTGCTCGCGCCGGTTCAGCTCAACATCGTATGCTTTCGTTATTGCGCGACCGATGCAGATCGCGTGAACGCTTCTATCATCGTCGATGTGCAGGAGTCGGGTGTAGCTGCGCCATCTGCAACAACGATTGATGGTCATCTCGCGATCAGAGCCGCGCTCTTTAACCATCGCACACAGAGCGAAGATGTCGATGCCCTGATCGACAAGGTTCTGGAACTCGGACATCGTCATAGCCGTTAATACCCCCAAAGCATCTCTCCCGTACAAGCCCCACTTGACAAAATACCTGCCTAGACAGATATTGTTTGGGCAGAATATGAGCGGGCAAGTATGGGACGAGCCTTTTACCGTGCGGATAATTTCGACTGCCGACGCTCGCTCGGCTACCTGATCCGCCGGCTTCACAATATAGTCATGCCACATGCGGAGGCACTATTCGCCGACGCCGATTTCACGTTCACGCAATGGGTTGTGCTTATGGCTGTGCGCGACGGCATCGCTACGACATGCGGTGAGATCGCACGCCATATGGATCACGATACGGGCGCCATCACGCGGCTTGTCGATCAGATGGAGCGGCGCGACCTCATCACGCGCCGACGCAGCACGGAAGATCGCCGCGTCGTCAATCTTGAGATCACGCCGGCGGGCAAGGCTCTCGCGAAATCTCTCGCGCCGCGCATCACCGAATTCTGGAACAGAACATTGGATGGTTTCTCGGCAGAGGAATTCTCGCAGCTCATATCGCTCCTTACGCGATTAATGGCGCAGCTCGAAGCGCAGCCGATAGCAACCGCGAAAGCCGCGCAATGAGAAAGCTTCTCACTATTTTCCTTTTGAGCGCGGCTGTCACGGCTTGCGTCTCCGCGCCATCGACCACGCCGAGCGAAGTCGCATTGAAATCTGCGTCCTTGGGCCTTAGCGATACGTCAACGCCGCAAATCGCGGATGCATGGTGGAAAACTTTCGGCGATCCGCAGCTCGATATGCTTGTCGATGAAGCGTTCAAGGGCAACCCGTCGCTCGCTTCCGCCCTTGCAAGAATGCGCGAGGCGCAATCGCAACTCGCATCGAGCACCGCGGCCACCTATCCGCAAATCACATTCGACGGCAATGAAACGCGCGAACGATTCAGCAAGGATTACATCATTCCGCCGCCTTATGCGGGCACGACGCAATGGATCGGCACCGTTCAGGCGGAGCTTTCCTATTCACTCGATCTGTTCGGCAAGGAGCATGCGGGTATCGAACGTGCGCGTGCATCCGCCAAAGCAGCCGATCTCGATGCGATGGCTGCGCGGCTGCTGCTCGCAGGCGCCGTGACGCAATCGTACATCGCGTTATCGCGCGCCTATGTCCTTGCCGATGTAGCGGAAGATGCAGTCAAGCAACGCGACGGCGTTTTCTCGCTGACGCAAGGCCGCGTGCGTGCGGGCCTCGATACCGTTGCGTCGCAAAAGCAGGCTGAAGCGCTGCTTGCGATAGCACGCGAAGATCTCATCCGCGCCAACGCCAATCGCGATCTCGCCGTGCATCAGATTGCGGCGCTTATCGGGCGCGGCGCGGATGCCTATAAGGTTACGCGTCCGCATCTCAGCGAAGCGGCCCTGCCCCTGCCCTCCATACTACCGGCCGATTTGCTCGCACGTCGCGCAGATATTGCCGCCGCTGAAGCGCGCATCGATGCAGCGTTTTCAGGCCGCGAAGTCGCGCGCAAAGCGTTTTATCCCGACATCAATCTGCTGGGCCTTGCAGGTTGGGCTGCTATCGGCCTGAGTCCGATGTTCTCCGCATCCGCGTTGCAATATGGGCCGG
>DATHQA010000091.1:0-5845 GCA_035483375.1 Rhizomicrobium sp.
TCCGCTCGCCTTCGCGATCATCATCCCAGCGGTTTATTTTCCGATCCTCGTGATGCTTCTGGCGTTGGTGTTTCGCGGCGTGGCGTTCGAGTTCCGCTTCCGCGATGCAGAGCATGTTACGTTCTGGGACCGCGCATTCCATTATGGCTCCGCGACGGCCACGTTTGCGCAAGGCGTCGTGCTGGGTGCTTTCATTCAAGGCTTCAAAGTCGATGGGCGGCATTTCGTAGGCCACAGTTTCGATTGCATCATGCCGTTTTCGCTGCTCACGGGTGCGGCGCTCGTATTCGGTTATGGATTGCTCGGCGCGGGCTGGCTCATTCTCAAAACCGAAGGCACGTTGCAGGAGCGTGCGCGCATGCAGGGCCGCTGGTGCCTCGCGGGGGTGCTTGCCGCCATCGCCATTGTGAGCCTGTGGACGCCGTTCATGGATGCCGACATCGCGCGGCGCTGGTTCTCCTGGCCGAACATCGCGTTTCTTTCACCTGTGCCGATCATCACTGCGGTCCTCGCCTTCGTGGAATGGCGCGCGCTGAACAATCGCTCCGAGGCCGCGCCTTTCGCTGCCGCCGTCGGGCTTTTCGTCATGTCCTATCTCGGCATCGCCATCAGCCTGTGGCCCATGATCGTGCCGCATCGCTACACGCTGTGGCAGGCGGCGTCCGCGCCCGCCACCCAGACCTTTCTGCTTTTGGGCACGCTGTTCCTGCTGCCCGTCATCCTGATGTATACGGGCTGGTCCTATTGGGTGTTTCGCGGCAAGGTGCGCGCGGATATCGGGTATCATTGAGCATGACCAAGAACGTTCTCGTCACGGGGGCGGCGAAGCGGTTGGGCCGCGCCATCGCGCTCGACCTCGCAAAGCATGGCTGGAACATCGCGATCCATTTCGGCAATTCGGAAAGCGACGCGCGCGCAACAGCCGATGAGGCGCGCAAATTTAGCGTAAAGGCTGCGATCTTTCAGGCCGATCTTTCGCGTGAAGAGGAAACAGCCACACTCATCGCGCGGGCGGCAAAGGAATTGGGTCCGCTCACTGCCCTCATCAACAGCGCATCCGTGTTCGAGAATGACGATTGGAAAAACGCCACGCGCGCGTCATGGGATAAACACATAGAGACGAATTTGCGCACGCCGTTCCTGCTTTCGCTTGAATTCGCGCGCGCGTTGCCGGAGGGCGAACATGGCGCGATCGTCAATATCGTCGATCAACGCGTGTTGAAACCGACGCCGCAATTCCTGTCTTATTCGCTGAGCAAAGGCGGATTGTTCTGGCTCAACACGACGCTTGCACAGGCGCTCGCGCCCCGCATTCGCGTCAATGCAGTTGCGCCGGGGCCGACGCTCATCAATGCGCGGCAGTCTCAAGCCGATTTCGACCGCCAGCGCGAAGCAACCGTGCTCGGCCATGGTGCGGAGCCGCAGGACGTGTGCGATGCGGTGCGTTACCTGCTCGGTGCCTCCGCCGTCACGGGCCAGATGATCGCGGCCGATGGCGGCCAGCACCTCATCTGGCAAACACCCGATGTCAGCGTGACCGAATGAAACGTGTCTTCATCCGCAATCTCGAAGCGCATGCCCATATCGGCGTGCATGGGCATGAGCAGGGCAAGGCGCAGACGATCCGCATCAATGTCACGCTCGATGTGGAAGATGCGCACGAATTTCCCGACCGGCTTGAAAGCGTCGTCGATTACGAGGCGCTGGCGGGCCGTATCCATGCGCTGCTCGGCTCCGGACATTTCAACCTCGCCGAGACGCTTGCCGAACGCATCGCGGATGCGTGTTTCACGGACGTCCGCGTGCTCGCGGCCCGCGTGCGCGTGGAGAAACTGCGCGTGCTGCCGGGCGCCGAAAGCGCGGGCGTGGAGATCGAACGAACGCGATGATTCCTAATGGTCGCGCAATCTGACGCGAACCGCTTCACACTTCGCGGGATTGCGCTCCAGCTACTTCGCGCGCCGCCGTTTCACCGCGCGCACAAGCGTTTCGTTGATGCGGCCCTGCCAGCCGCGGCCTTCTTCCTTGAAGGCGCTGACGACTTCGGGATCGAGACGCAACGTCACCTGCACCTTGGGATGTTCCACACGCGGACGCCCACGCAAGCGCTTCACCGCTTCGGTGAATTCGGGAAACACCTCAAGGAACGGACGAGCATTGCGGAAATCCTCATCCGTCAATTCCGGATTGTCGGGATCGTCAATAATTTCGTGTTTTCTTCTACGCGCCATATTTCCTTGCCTCCCGATCTCTACCCCTCCTGAAACTGATGATCCGAATTTTGCCCACGCGATAAGTGAGGGAAACGACATAGAGCTTGCCGTTCCACAAACCGAACGCCTGATAACGCGCCTCGCCGTAATCCTGCTTGCGGTCGACGACGATCTTCATCTCGTCCCATGGCAAATGGACCACATCCGCAAATCCAGACCGTGCTTAGCCACATCGGCGGCACGCTTGGCCGGATCCCACTCGAAGTCCATCATTTAATGTAGTGCGAAAAATATGCGTCGTCAATATTTATTGTAGTTACAAAAATTCACCCCTTCCGCGCCCGTCCTCTCGCGCCTATATCGGGACCATGAATGAAACGGAAAACATCGCGCCCTCCAGGGGGCCGGGCCGCATCGCAGCCTATGTGAAGAACCTGCCCGATGCGCCGGGCGTCTATCGCATGATGGATGCGAAGGGCGATGTGCTTTACGTCGGCAAGGCGAAGAGCCTGAAGAAGCGCGTCGGTTCTTACGCGAAATCCGGCGGCCATAACGAGCGCATTTCGCGCATGATCGCCGACACGGCCGAGATGCTGTTCGTCACGACGCAATCGGAAACCGAGGCGTTGCTGCTCGAATCCAATCTCATCAAGCGGTTGAAGCCGCGCTACAATGTTTCCTATCGCGACGACAAATCCTTCCCGAACATTTTGCTGCGCGAGGATCACGCGTTTCCGCAACTCCTCAAACATCGCGGCGCGAAGAGCCAGAAAGGCGTTTATTTCGGGCCGTTCGCGAGCGCGGGCGCGGTGAACCGCACGCTCAACACGCTGCAACGCGCGTTCCTGTTGCGCTCATGCTCGGATTCCGTGTTCGAATCGCGCACGCGGCCTTGCCTGCTGTTTCAGATCAAACGATGCAGCGCGCCCTGTACGGGCCGCATCGACAATGAAGGTTATGCGGAGCTTGTGCGCGAGGCAGAATTGTTCCTGAACGGCAAAAGCCGCACCGTTCAGGCGCAACTTGCCGGCGACATGAACGTAGCGTCCGAAGCGATGGACTATGAACGTGCCGCGCGGTTGCGCGACCGCATTCGTGCGATGAACCAAATCCAGTCGCATCAGGGCGTGAACCCGTCCACCTTTTCGGATGCGGATGTGTTCGCCGCGTTCAATCAGGGCGGCGAAACCTGCATTCAGGTGTTCTTTTTCCGCGCGGGCCAGAACTGGGGCAACAAACCCTATTTCCCGCGCCACCCGCGCGAGATGGCGACGGCGGAGGTGCTCGCGTCGTTCGTCGGCCAGTTCTATGATGAGCGCCCTGCCCCACGGCTCATCCTGCTCTCCGAAGAGATAACGGATTGCACGCTTATCGCCGATGCGCTTTCGCTGCGCGCCGATCGCCGCGTGGAGATCACCGTGCCCCAGCGCGGCGAGAAGGCCGAGATCGTGCAGCAAGCGCTCACCAATGCGCGCGAGCAACTTGGCCGCCGCATGGCGGAGAATTCCGCGCAGCGCGAATTGCTCGAAGCCGTGGCCGAGCTGTTCGGCCTCGAAGCGCCGCCGAAGCGGATCGAGGTCTATGACAATTCGCACATTCAGGGCACGAACGCGCTCGGTGGCATGATCGTGGCCGGACCCGATGGTTTCGAGAAAGGCGAATATCGGAAGTTCAACATCAAATCGACGGAGCTTACGCCGGGCGACGACTACGCGATGATGCGCGAGGTGCTGACGCGCCGCTTCGCCCGCCTCGTGAAGGAATCGACGGATGAGACCGCGCGTACCAAATGGCCGGACCTCGCCCTTATCGATGGCGGGCCGGGGCAGCTCTCCATCGCCTGTCAGGTGTTCGCGGACCTCGGTGTGGAGGACGTGCAGCTTGTCGGTATTTCCAAGGGGCCGGATCGCGATGCGGGCCGCGAGCATTTCTACATGCCGGGGCGCGAGCCGTTTCGTCTCGATCCCAAAAGTCCGGTGCTTTACTACCTGCAACGCCTGCGCGACGAGGCGCATCGTTTCGCCATCGGCAGCCACAGGAAGAAGCGATCCAAGGCCATCGGCGCCAATCCGCTTGACGAGATCGGCGGCGTGGGCGCCGCCCGCAAGCGCGCACTGCTTCAGCATTTCGGCTCCGCGCGCGGCGTTTCGGGCGCGAGTCTCAGCGACCTCGAATCGGTTGAGGGCGTGAGCCACACGCTCGCGAAAAAGATTTTCGATTTCTTCCATCCGGGCAGTTGAACCGCCCAAACCGTCATTGCCCGGTCCTGAGCTTTTTTGCGAAGGATCAGGGCAATCCAATTTTTTCCTTAAGAAATTGGATCACCCGGACAAGCCGGGTGATGACGGATATTGGGGGAGAATGGTTCCCACTTTTTCCAGATCATGCTCTAACTTCTCGTCATGTTCACGATTCCGAACCTCGTCACGATTTCGCGCATCGCGCTTGTGCCCGTCTTCGTGGCGGCGTTCGCGATTCCGAGCGATAGCGCGCGGCTTGTGGCATTCGCCGTATTCTGTATCGCGGGAGCGAGCGATGCGCTGGACGGATTCGCCGCGCGCAAGCTTAACGCGGGGTCGGAATTCGGCCGCATGCTCGATCCCATCGCGGACAAGATCCTGGTCGCCGTGGCGCTCATGATGCTCGTGGCCGAAGGCTCGATCGAACAGTTCGATCTGCAGCCGGGTTTGCGCAATGTGCTGAAGCTTGTGCCTGCGCTCATCATCCTGTCGCGTGAGATTCTCGTGTCGGGTCTGCGCGAGTTTCTCGCGGGTGCATCGGTCAGCGTGCCGGTCACGAGCATCGCCAAGCTCAAAACGACGATCCAGATGATCGCCATCGGCGCGATGCTCCTGGAGCCGCTCGGGTTCAAATATCTGAGCTTCCCCCTCGCGGTGACATACAGCGCCGCGGCCTATATCGGGCTGTGGGTCGCAGCCCTGCTGACGGTATGGACCGGCTATGTGTATTTCCGCAGCGGCATCAAGCACCTGCATGGCTGGAAATAGTGCGGGTGACGCTTCTCTATTTCGCCTGGGTACGCCGGAAGATCGGCATGGGCGAAGAGACGCTCGATGTGCCCGAAGGCATCGAGACCGTGGCCGGGCTTGTCGCGCATCTGCGCGCGCGGGGTGGCGGATATGATGACGCGCTGTCCGAATTGCGGCGCGTGCGAACGGCGGTCAATCAGGAACATGTTTCGTTCGAGACGAAGATCGGCGATGGCGACGAAATCGCGCTGTTTCCGCCGGTGACGGGCGGCTGATATGGAACCTCACATCCGCGTCCAGGCCGAGGATTTCGATGTCGGCGAGGAGCTGGACGTTCTCGCTGGCGATGGTGTCGGCGCGCTTGCAAGTTTCGTGGGACTTGTGCGCGGCGAAGATGGGCTTACCGCACTGACGCTCGAACATTATCCGGGCATGACGGAGGCCGAGATCGCGCGCCATGTCGCCGAAGCGGAAACGTGCTGGCGGCTTCTGGGCGTGACCATTATCCATCGCGTAGGGCGGCTCATGCCCGGCGCGCGCATCGTGCTTGTGGCAGTAGCGGCGGCCCATCGCGGCGAGGCATTCGCGGCCTGCGAATTCCTCATGGATTATCTGAAGACACGCGCGCCGTTCTGGAAGCAG
>DATHQA010000092.1:0-2799 GCA_035483375.1 Rhizomicrobium sp.
GGCCCTCCATGAGCGAAGCCACGGTCGGATTGTTTCGCAGGGCAAGAATTGCCTGCCGGTCGGCATTGTCGGCCACACGATAATGGCCCGCGCCATCGGCGGTGATCGCGTTTGCTGCCGCGCCCAAACCCTCCTGCGCGCCATATTTCTTGACGAGACCAAGCCAGGTTTGGTCGACGAACTGGAACAAGCCAGACGCGCTCGAAGTGCTTGATTGCGCTTGCGGTTTCAGTCCGGACTCGCGCATCGCGGTGGACAGAAGATAATGAAAATCCGAGCCGGTGGCCGCGGCCGCCTGCTGCAAAGCAGCGACGATCTGCGTCCGGTTAGCGGCTGCGGCTGACTGGGCTTCTGCCCACATGGCACGCCTATAGGTCGGTTCTCCTGCCGTAGCAGTCGCAACCCCTATGCCAACCTGCGCGGATCAAAAGCGGCGAACTCGGGCGGCAATTCGCCTTCGAGCAAAGTGCGGCGCATGACATCCGCCACGGCGGGCGCGAACAGGATGCCGTTGCGAAATTGGCCTGAGGCAAGGAACAGGCGCTCGATCTTCGTCGGCCCAAGCAGCGGCAGCCCGTCCGGCGAACCGGGACGCAGGCCCGCCCAATGCTCGTCTATGGGCCAATCCTTCAGCGCGGGCATAATCTCGACGGCGTGGCGCGAAAGCCAATCGGCGGCCTCGTCGGTCAGCGATGTGTCATAACCCACTTCCGCGACCGTCGCGCCCACGAGCACGCGGCGGCGCCGTGGTACGAGATAGACCTCATTGCCCCACACGACATGGCCCGGCATGGCCGAACCCGGCGGGGCTGCGAACGCGATCATTTCGCCTTTCAGGGGCGTGATCTCTGGCACCGTGCCTTGCGGAATGCCTTCGATGCGCGATGTCCATGCGCCTGCCGCGAGCAGGAACGCATCAGCCTCATGCAGCGCGAAGGGCGTTCGCGCGCCGATGACGCGCTCGCCCGCGACCTCCATGCGCACCACGGCTTCATTGAGCTGGAGATTGCCGCCCTCCTGCACGAAGGCACGCGCGAGTGCGGTCCCGAGCGCACGACTGTCCACCTGCGCCTCACCGCCTGCCCATAACGCGCCGGAGATGATCGATGCGAGCATCGGCTCCATGTCGAGAGCCTGCGGCGCGTTGAGGAGCTCCACGCCCGTTTCGTACGCCGCGCGGATGGCGAGTTCCGCCGCTTCCAGTTCGTCGCGCGCGACGAGTAGCGCGCCGCTGCGGCGGTATCCAACGGCCTTGCCCGATGTGCCTTCGATCTCCATGGCAAAGTCCGGCCATAAACCAGCGGACCAGCGGCCGAATTCGACATCGGGGCCTCCGCCACCGCCCTCGCCCACAGGCGCAATCATGCCCGCAGCCGCCCAAGTGGCGCCGCGACCGGGCTGTGCGCGCTCAAGCACTGTGACGCTCGCGCCGCTTCGCGCAAGCCGCCAGCCTGTGGCCAAGCCCGCCACACCCGCACCGATGATGACGATTTTCATGGGCCGGGGCTTAGTCGCTCATCACGATGACGTCAAACGCGCGTGACCGCGCAGGCAGCGTTCCTATATCTTAGACGCAAACGGAGGTAACGATGGAAAAGGCGATGTTTGGCGCAGGCTGTTTCTGGGGTGTGGAGCATTTCTTCCGCGAAGTACCCGGCGTCATCGATGCGGTGTCCGGCTATTCGGGCGGGCATGCGGACAATCCCAGCTATCGCCAGGTGTGCACGGGCGCGACCAATCACGTCGAAGTCGTGGAAGTGACGTTCGATCCCGCAAAGGTTTCCTACGCCGCGCTCGTCGACCTGTTCTTCAAGATGCACGATCCAACGCAACTGAACCGCCAGGGTCCGGATTACGGCACACAATATCGCTCCGCGATCTTCACCTATTCGCCTGAGCAGGAACGCGTCGCGAAAGAGCGGCTTGAAGCGGCGCGCGGACGTTTCCGCAAACCCATCGTTACCGTAATCGAACCGGCCCAGACATTCTGGCCCGCCGAGGATTATCACCAGCGCTATTTCGAAAAGAATGGCGGCTCGTGTCACATCAGTTACGCCGAAGTCGCGCATCAATGAAGCGCGCGGCGGCGATTGCGATGGCCATAGGCTTCATATCGAATGTCGCATACGGGCAGATCGGCCGCGGCGACCGTTATTCCGGCGCCGCATGGGCCACGCGTTCGCCCGTGCTCGCGCAACACGGCATGGCGGCTACGGAGCAGCCGCTCGCTTCGCAAATCGCTATCGATATATTGAAGAAAGGCGGCAGCGCGGTCGATGCCGCGATTGCCGCCAACGCCGCCATCGGATTGATGCAGCCCGTGCTCAACGGCATTGGCGGTGATTGTTTCGCGATTGTGTACGATCCGAAGACGAAACAGCTTTATGGTTACAACGGTTCGGGGCGCTCGCCGCAGGGGCGTGATCTCGCGAAGCTGAAAGAAGAAATCGAGGCCGCGTACAAACGCGTCGGCCAACCTTACAAAGCGCATATTCCACCCGTCGGCTCACTGCCCATCACGGTGCCCGGCGCGGTCGATGCGTGGTTCGCGCTGCATCAGCGTTTCGGGCGGCTTTCGATGCATGACGATCTCGCGCCCGCGATCAACTATGCGCTAAACGGATTTCCCATGACGCAGCTTATTGCCGATTATTGGAAAGGCAACATGGCCGCGTTCGAGAAGAACAAGGCGTTCATCGAGGAAAGCGACAACGCGCGCGCGACCTATCTCATCGATGGGCATGCGCCGGCACAAGGCGAGATCTTCAGGAACCCCGACCTCGCGCATACCTATGCGAT
>DATHQA010000093.1:0-17299 GCA_035483375.1 Rhizomicrobium sp.
TTGAGCTTTAGCGGATTGTGTTTGGGCGGCATGGGGCCGATATAATCCGGTCCATGCCATACTGCAATGCGGGGAGATGGGTGTGCTGCCACTTGCCGGAATAAAGGTCGCGGATTTCGGCCGCTACATCGCGGGGCCCTATTGCGCCGCGCTGCTCGGCGATTTGGGCGCGGACGTCATTCGTGTGGAAAAACGGGAGGGCCGCGAAGACCGTACCTTGATCGCACTTAGTAAAGGAGACGGCGAGCCGGAGGTCGGCGCGATGTTCCTGCAGATGAATCGCAACAAGAAAAGCCTGACCCTCGATCCGATGAACGAAGCCGGGCGCGATGTCGTGCGCCGGCTCATCACGACATGCGACGTCGTCGTCGCCAATCTTCCCGGCGAAACGCTGAAAGCGATGGGCCTCGATTACGAGAGCATCGCTGCGATCAATCCACGCGCGATCCTGGCCGTTGCGACGGCCTTTGGACTGGACGGACCTTATTCCAATCGCGTCGGCTTCGATGGTGTGGCCCAAGCCATGTCCGGCGCGGTCTATTTCTCCGGCACGGAAGAACAGCCCGTGCGATGCTCCGCGCCCTATGTGGATTTTGGCACAGGCTCCTTGCTGGCGCTTGGCGTCATGGCCGCATTGAGAGCACGCGAAACGACGGGGCGTGGGCAATTGGTCGAAGGCGCGCTGCTGCGCACGGCGCTGACGTTTTTCAGTCCCATGCTGATCGAGGAATCCGTTCTGCATCTCGACCGCAAACCGTCGCTCAATCGCAGCCAGACGGCCGCGCCTTCGGATATTTTTCGAACGACAGACGGTTGGATCATCGTGGCCGTGAATGGCGATCCGCTTTTCCGCCGCGTGGCGAAATTGATCGGCGCACAGGAATGGTTGGACGATCCGCGCTTTGCGAGCGATGCCTCGCGCGGTGATCATGGCGAAATCATCAGTGCGCGCATCGCCGAATGGTGCCGAACGCGCAAATCCGCCGAAGCCATAGAAGCGTTCGAAAAAGCGCGCGTGCCTGCGGGCCCCGTTCATCGGTTGCGCGAAACGCTTGCCGATGAACATATAACGTCCGGCGATTTCTTTACCGAAGTGAATTATCCAGGTTTGGGACCAGCGCCCGTGGCAGCGACACCGGTGAAACTGCACGACACGCCCGGTACCGTGCGCACGCGGCCGCCGCTCTTGGGCGAACACACGGATGAAATTCTGCACCAGCTTGGCTATTCGCTTTCGGAGATCGAAACACTGAAAAAAAGCGGTGCTGTTTAGGCCGCAAGCGCCGCGCGCCCGCGCCGCTTCATGAACTCCGCTTCTTCGCCGCTGAAGAAGATGCCGTACAGATCGGCCACGACGGAAAGATATTGCTCGGCGCGCGCACGGCGTTCGAGATCCGGCGTGGCAATTTCCTTTACGATCTCATCGCCATAAACCTGCAATTCGCGTTCGATCTCTTCCGCGGCGGTCTTTTGTGCGGCGCCAAATGACGCGGCAGACGCGAAATTGAGACAGCCGACAACCAATTTGGCATAGCGCAATGCGCGCTCGACTTTCTCCGGATCGGGAAAATGCGACAGATCGGGCTCGCGCGGCCCTCCGCCATAGGTTCCGCTTTTCTGCATCGGCAGCGCGCCGAGAATTTCGCGCGGCGCTTTCTCCATCATGTTCTTCATCGCATCGGCCACACCGGTGCGATCCTTCATCAAGCGCTGGCCCCAGCGCCCGTCGCGGCGAATCTCGACCTCTTTCACCACTGCACTCGAAAGAACCGCAAATTGGGAAATGTGAGAGAGCAAATCTTCGCTGTCGAACCATGGCTGGCGGATGGAACGGATAGCTTCCGCATGCATCGCCATATCATTGAGAAGCAATTCGCCCGCCAAACCCATATCCGTGCTTGCGATAAGCGTGTCTTCCGTGCGCCGCGAAATAAGCAAAGGCAGCTTCAATGCTTCCCATGGGCGCGCGAGACGGTTCATCGCGATCACGGCAACATAAGCCGCAACATCGGGCGCGGACGCTGCAAGCCGATCGTAGGAATCGCGCAACGCCCAAAGAAGCGCGTCGTTTAACGATGGCGTCAGCCGCGGCAATCTCTCCTGAATTTCCAAAATCTGAGAACCGGCCGAAAGCAAGAGCGCCATCTCCTCCGCATCGGCGGCAACCAGATTGCCGAGCTTTGCTTGTACGCCGTCGCGATCTGCCGTGAGCGCGGAGCGGATGACGAAGGACGCCTCGGGCCAGAATTGCTGTGCGCGGGCTTTCGGATCGCCCGGCTTGACCGCGAGCGTCATGTCACGCGTGTCTTTGACATAGGCTTGCGTGGCTTCGGGGATGAGCGTTTCGCCAAGCCATTTCCAAACGACAGCAACGCTTTCGCGCGCGATGCGGCCTTTCTGTTTTTCCTTTCGCGGTTCGGAACTCAGCAAATCTTCGAACGGCAAACAGAACAGGCGCAACGGCGTCAGCGTGCGTTCGCCCGATGCCTCGCGAAGGACGGGGCGCAGGCCTGCAAGGATCAAATCGTGCGGCAGCGTTTTGCCTTCCGCCAAACGATCGATCTCAACCGCTTTGGCAAGCCGATTGGCCAGGTGCGGCGGAAGCGCACCCAGAAAGGCATGCAGCAAATTGATCTTGTCCGGCGACAGCATCGCTTCCATTTCGCGGCTGTGTTCAAGATAACGTAATGCGCTTGTTGTTAATGGGTTGTTAAGGCTTTCGGACCGGCGTCAAATTGAAATCGGCAGCCTCAACCGCGCTTCCAACCCGCCAAGCGCAGATTCTCCGAGAATAAGTTCCCCGCCATAGAGCTTGGAAATATCATGCACGATGGCGAGCCCCAGCCCCGATCCGGGCACGCTTTCGTCAAGCCTTTCGCCGCGCTCCAATACGCGAGCGCGGTCTTCGGGTTGCAAACCATGACCGTCATCGCCGACGCGGATTTCCAGCACGGAACCTTGTCTGCCAGCACTTGCCCTGACGCGCGATTTCGCCCATTTGCAGGCATTGTCCAGAAGATTTCCGATCATCTCTTCCAGATCCTGACGCTCGCCGCGGAACGATAGATTAGGCGGACAATCGAATTCGATGACGATGCCGCGATCCGCGTGAATGCGTTTCAACACACGGACGAGGTCTTCGAACACGGGCTGGACGGGCGTGCGATTGCCGATGACATCAAGCGCGCCTGCGGCACGCGCGCGAGAAAGATAATGATCGATCTGGCGGCGCATGCCTGTGACTTGATGGGAAATCGTATCGCCAAGGGGTTTCGGCGCTTCCTGCGCTTCGCTTGCGAGCACGCTAAGCGGCGTTTTCAGGGAATGCGCCAAATTCGAGACATGCGTGCGCGCGCGCCTTATGACCTCCGTATTATGTTCGATGAGACTATTTAATTCGCGCGCCAGCGGTTCGATCTCGTTTGGAAAATGGCCTTCGAGACGCCGCGCATAGCCATCGCGAATACGCGCGAGCGCTTCGCTGAAACGCCGCAACGGTCTCAGGCCAATGCGCACTTGCAGGAAAATCGCCGCGATCAGCCCTGCGCCCATTACGACGAAGGACCAGATGAGCGTGCCGTTGAAACGTTTGGAATCCGCTTCGATCTGCGCCTGATCGCCCGCGACAAGGACCGTGTAGGCATGGTTCGGCGTCGTTTGACCAGCCGGTGCCGCGAATTCGATACGTCGGCCAAGCACGCGCAGAGATTGATCTTCCGGCCCGTTCGCATAGCCATAGATGACACCATCGATAGTGCGTTCATTCGTCGGCGTTATCGATTTATCCCATAGCGAGCGTGAGGCTTGCGCATTCTTCGCCGAAGATCCCACCGGCGTGATTTGCCAATAGGCGCCGGAATAAATGCGGGCATAGCGCGGATCGGCGTCGCGCCCGGCGAGAGACACAGAACCATCCGCGGCGGGTTCGGCCGCAGCGATCAATTCGTCCAAATCCGATTTCAATTGTTCATCGAAACGCGCGGCTATCGTCGTGCGATAGACATGGGACAGGATGAATCCGCCGACTGCGAGCCCGAGCACCGTCCACACGGCGGCGGCGGCGATCAGGCGCGCGGCGAGGGAATCAAGCTTCGGCGCGATTCTTGTCAGCAGCGTCCGGAACTTCGAGACAATAGCCAAGGCCGCGCACCGTTTGAATGAGATCCACGTCGAGCTTTTTCCGCAAGCGCCCGACAAACACTTCAATCGTATTCGAGTCGCGATCGAAATCCTGATCGTAAAGATGCTCTATCAGTTCGGTCCGTGAAACCACCTTGCCGCGATGATGCGCGAGATAGGCGAGCAGCCTGTATTCAAGTGAGGTGAGCTTGACCGGATTGCCGTCCACCGTCACGCGGCTCGCGCGCGTGTCGAGGCGCAACGGCCCAATCTCGATCTCCGATGTCGCGATGCCGGCCGCCCTGCGCAACAGCGCGCGCACACGGGCCAGCAATTCTTCCGTGTAGAACGGCTTGGCGAGATAATCGTCCGCACCTGCATCGAAGCCGGCGACCTTGTCGCTCCAGCGGTCGCGCGCAGTAAGGATGAGTACGGGCATCGTCTTGCCGCTTTTACGCCAGCTTTCCAGCACGCGCACGCCGTCCATCTTCGGCAGGCCGAGGTCGAGGATCACGGCGTCATAGGGTTCCGTGTCACCGAGGAAATGGCCTTCCTCGCCGTCGGCGGCCGTATCCACGACGTAGCCCGCATCGCTGAGCGCCTTTTTCAGCAGGCGCTGCAGATCCTTTTCATCTTCGACAACGAGAATTCTCATCTCAATGCCCCCTGCGCACCGACCAGCCGGGGTAACCACGTCCCCAACCGGGCCTCGGCCCCCAACCCGGCGGCGGCCCGTAGCCGGGACCAGGTCCGAATGACCTTACGCTTTCGATTCCCATCACGCGCCCCGTGCGCGCATCGGTATGTAGCCAGACGATACGGCCTTCCGGCGTCATCCATTTGAGCCGATACCAGTAATGCCCGTCGGGACCTATGGTCGGCCCCTCGGCATCGTAGAAAGTTCCCGGATGGCCGTGGCGGACATAAGGCAGAATGCGATCCAGCGGCTGAACTTCGCCTGCCCTGATATGGTCGCGGACTTCTTGCGCCGCGGCCGGTAGGGACCCGGCGAGCAAGCCGAGAAGCACCGGGATTGCATAGCTACGCATGCAATTTTCTATCTCCAGATACCTGAACCACGGATGAACGCCCCCCTCAGAAAGCGTTCAGGCGGCCTCATTCAGATTACGCCCCAGACGCAATTGCTCCAACCTTTTTGGAGCACGATCTTGGAGGCAGCATCTCCCGGCAAGCCCCTCCCCGGAGAGATGCTAAGCCGTCAAGCGAGGCCCGCGCGGAACGAAAAGTTCCGCGCGGGTTTCTCATTTTTGATTGTCGCGCAATCTGACGCGAACCGCTGCACACTTCGCGGGATTGCGCTCTATGCAACCTCGCGAATGATCGCGAATTCCTCGAGCGCGGCACGCTCGGTTATGAGTGTGTTCACGGGCGCTGCTTCGTCCGCATAGCCGACCGCCATGCCGCAAAATATCATCTCGTTCTGCGGCACGTTCAGATATTCGCGGATGATGTTGTGCCAAACCGCCCATGCCTCCTGCGGACAGGTGTGAAGCCCGCGTTCGCGCGCGAGCAGCATGATATTGCCCATATAGATTCCGAGATCGCACCATTGGCCCTGCTGCATCGCACGGTCGATCGTGAATATGAGCCCCGCCGGCGCGCCGAAGAATTCCCAATTGCCCGCGAAGAATTGAAGGCGCGTGGCTTTGTCCTCGCGCGGAATCCCCATCGTCGCATACATCATTTCGCCGACGCGGAAACGGCGCGTGCGATAAGGCTCGACCAATTCCGGCGGATAGATGAAATATTCCGGCGCCTCGCCCATCGGGGTTTCTTTGCGTTTCTCTTTCACGCGCCGCACAAGCTCGTCGCGTGCCGGACCGATCAATGCGTACACATGCCAGGGCTGAAGATTGCCGCCGGATGCGGCCCGCGCCGCAAGCGTCAAAATCTCCGAAACGGTTTCCGTAGAAACCGGATCCGGACGGAAAGCGCGGATGGATTTGCGCGTCGCAATCGCTTCGCCGACGTTCATGGCGTGCCCCTGTCGAATGGGGCGCATGAAGGCAGACGAAAGCCATCCCTGCAAATCCGCGTATCAGAAATAAGTCGTCACGCGCACTTCGCCGCGACCGCCATTGCCGCCTGCGCCCGAATTGCTGCCGTTCAAGGATGCGCCGCCGCCTCCACCCCCGCCGCCCGGAATCGCACCGTTGCCGCCATTGCCGCCAACACCGGAGGCATTGCCGCCGCCTCCGCCACCGCCGGAGCCGCCGAATTGTGCGGTCGTGTTCGCTATCGCCGTGCCGTCGGTGCCATTCGCGCCTGTGGCGGCACCGCCCGTACCGCCGTTGATCGTCGGACCACCCGGAGATGACGACCCACCGGTACTGCCGGCGAAGGCGATGTTTGCCGTGGAGATTCCACCGCCCGTGCCGCCCGTGCCTCCCCCCGGACCTACCCCCGGCGTGCTGGCGAGCGCGGTGACGCTGGACGTGATGTTCGGAGCCGAGCCGCCGTAATTTGAAAGCGATGCCCCGGTGGCCGCAATATTGGTGCTCGAGCCGCCCGAGCCCGCAACCGTCGTGCGGCCCGCAAAACCTCCAAAGGATGTGCCGCTCGGAGCATTGCCGGGATTGCCGTCTGTGCTGTCGACAGTCTGTGCCGCCCCGCCCGATCCGCCCGCTGCGATGGTCACGGTGGCCGTCGCGCCGATTGAGACTGCGGGAACGGTCCAGCGGCTTACCGCACCACCCAGACCTCCGGTGCCGCCGCTCCGCGCGCTGGCGGACGCGCCCCTTCTTCCCGAGCCGCCGCCCGCACCCGCCGATACGATGATAAGATCGACAAACTTCGCGAGTGGTGGCGTCGTGTATGTGCCGCTTGCCGTGAATTGCTGAAACAGCGGCGCGATGCTCCATTCGACAGCAACCCAGGCGCTGTCCCACCATGCAAACATCGCCCAATCGTTTTGGGCTGAGAGCAGCGCGACCGACGTGCCGCCCGAATTGTTCACGGTGACGGCGTTCGCGCTCGAATCCTTTTTGCGCACGACAAGCCAGTCGTCAGTTGTTGCGCTTGCAGGCAATGTGATCGTGGCGGCACCGCCGCTCGCATCGACGCGATTTGTTTTGAAGAATTGTGCGGAGGTAAGCGTGGCGCTGCCCGATATCGCGTTGCTTTTCGCGATATTGGGCGCGCGGCCGAGCAGCGCTTTCCTCAACGCCGTACCCGAACCGGAATACGTCGTTTGATAATCGGCGGCGGGATCGGGCGCGGTATCTTGCGCCAAAGCCGTGATGCTCGCAGGCGTGAACGGCGTTCCGTCGGCGCGGAAATAGGACCGCTCACGCCAATTGCCGCTGCCGTCCGATGTGTAGATGCCGACATCGCCCGCGGCCGTCATGCGGTTCGCGGCACCGAGCAGAATGAGACTTGTTGCATTGTAGGTGAGCGTCAATGCGGCCGCAAATTGGACAATGCGTACTTTGTGAAGCTTCGTTCCGAACGACGTGATCGTCGTCGTGCCCGTAATCTGCACCTTGATCGATGGCGACGATCCGATATCCGTCGTCGCGGCACTTGCAATCGAAGACTCCGAGGCGATGAAATCGATCGAACCATCGCTTGCGTTGAGATCGAGCCCGTCATGGAACGTCGAACCATCGGGCGAAACCTTGAAGTGGAAATTGTCATCGCCCGTGAGGCCGATTTCCGCGCGGCCCGAGAAATTGTCCTGAAACACGATCGAGGCCGTGTTTCCCGAGGCCTGTTTGCTCAACGTCGCGCGGATATCGCCCGTGCCGCCGGAACCGGTCGCGAGATCGGTGAACAGCACGGCGTTCGATTGCACGGCGAGCTTGTTCGTCGAATCCGCGGTCGTGTTGACGCCCAGCAGCGGTACGTTCTGCAAATCGATGACACTGCCGAAACCGACCCAGGCGCTGCCGTTGTAAAAAACGAGTTTCGTCTCATCGGCGACATAGGCGATAAGGCCTGTGAATGGGGCGTAAAACCGCCAGCTGCCATCGGCGCTATAGGCAAGCTTGCCATCCTGTCCAATCCATGCGCCGGTGCCGCCGGTTGCGATGAGATAAGTGTCGCCATCCGATGGGCTCGATGGCGGCGTACTCAGATCGCGATCGTTCAATCGCGCGCACAAGAATGCATCGAGCTGGAGCAACGCCTCATTGACGGTGACGTGCTTCTGCGCTTGCGACGCCGCCAATTCCGGCAGCCCCGCACGGGGAGTTGTATCAGTCATGTGAACCTCAGAAAGTGAAATCGGCCGTTTTTCCCGTGCCGCGGCCGACCACGGCGGAAAGCTGATATGTGGTGAAGGCGAACGGCTCCGGCAGGCCGAGCGGGAAATCCGCCGCGATTTCGGCTGCGGTGTAGGTTATCGAAGATGCCGAGACCGCGCTGAATGTACGAACGACCGTGGAGCCATTGAGGATTTCCACATCATAGCTTTCGGATTGCTCGCTCATCGGGATTTCGGTTTGATCCCAGCTGTCGCTCGACGGCGCGCGATCGCGCCTGATCCAGGAAAGCAGCAGATCGACGCCATTATCGGCATAGACGGCTTTCAATTGGCACGGCGAGAACGGCCGATAGCCAACGCCTGCGAATTGCTCCGATGCGCCCTGATAGGCCGGATCGGAAATCGGTTTGCCCTGCGGCCCCCAAAGATAATTGAACGGCAGCGCATATTGGTTTTGCGCAAGAGACAATTGCTCCGGCGCATTGTCCAGCACGACAACGCGCGCGCCTGCGGAAACGGGATCGGCCATCGCCGTTTCCGTTCCGGCCTGGCCACGCAGGAGTCGCGTGAGCGTCCATTGGTCCGGGCCGGTCAATTCCGCATTCGCGAATTGCAGCACTTCCCACGCGCCGTCAGCATTCTCGATTGCGATCGCATTTGCGCCGCCGAACACCGCAATGTCGTCAACGGAAGACAGCGCGCCATTGTAAAGCCTGATCTGCAACGCATTGGTTTCATCCCAGCGCCATGTCTGGCCGGAAGGGAAATCCGCGATCGTCTCGCCGATGGAAGCGGCGCGCGACAGCGACGCATCGAGCGTGTAACCGGAATCGCTCGCGCTGCGAAAAACAAGCACAGTGCCTGGCCACGGATTTGCAAACGCCGCCGCATAAGGCGCCCACGCGATTTGATCGTCGGAGAGTAACGGCAAATCGAGAAACGCGAGCAATGCCCGGCCGGTGTAAACGATGGACTGGATCGCAGCTTGCGAACGCGACGGTCCGACAATCAATTCATAGATCGAAGGATCGGTCGCAACCACTTGCAAAGCCCGCGCGCCGGCATCGTCGATCTCAGTGATGCGAAGCCGCCGGTTTCTTCCGCCCGCTTCGAGTTGAACCTCGTCCGCCGGATCGAGCGCGAGTTTCGAAGGCGGCAGCGAAAACGCACCCGTCTCGCGCATCACCCATGCATCCTGCAACAATTGACCCGCGATACCGATGGCATTGGCCTGATCCATCACGATGGGCAAAGTGGAGGACGCGACGCGATCCGACAGCGCAACGAGCCTGCGCGCTTCCGCGATCGCCTGGCGATAATCCGCGTCCGCATCGATATAGGTGATGCGCGATGCGAGCGGCAGATCGGTTTCTTCCGCGCGCGTGAACGCATAACCAAAGCTCGGCTCGCCATCGTCGGGAATGACAATATCGGTTTCGGAAAGTATTGTTGCGGTCGGACGACCGCGCGCGACGAACGCAATCTCGCCTTCGCGCTCCACCGCATCGAATTGATACGCGACACTGAGCGGCGCAATCGCGTCTCGCGGGCTCATCGTATCCGTCACCGCATAGCCCGTGACGAGACCATCGAGATTGGAAACATCGCAATCCGAAAAATCCGCATCGGCACATAAAGCGGTGACGAGATCGGCGAGCAACACCGCACCCAAACGGCCATTCAGCCAATGGCCGAGCGTATAATTCGCCGCATCGCCCCACACATCCGAACGCGAAGGAAAGAACGGAAACGGCCGCGCATCCCAACACCACAAATGGATGTTCGCGGTATCGACCATGCGGCCGGAATAAACGCCCGACGCCGGATTATTCGCATCGTCATTCCAGAAATTCAGATGCGCTTCGAGGAACCGGCGCTGGATGAGATCGTCGCGCTCGCCGTTCGAATAATAAGGCAATGCGCTTTCGCTCGATTTCGGATCGAAGAAAACATTCGGTTGGTTCGCGCCTTTATCGACGGCCGGACATCCCAGCTCCGTGAAAACGATCGGCTTTCCGCCAGGCATCCATGCGGTCGCACTCGCGCTTTCGCTGCCGTCGGGCCGGTCGTGATGCGAGTTCGACCACCAATTCCACAAATCCTTCGCACGAAACACCCAAGGTTTGCCGAGACTGTCTGTGATCGGCGTGCGCGTCTGCGTATTGCGATCGCCGTCGCTTGCATAATACCAATCGTAATCCTCGCCACCCTGGATGTTGCGCGTGAGATAGGCGGTGTCGTAGATTTCCGTTGGGCCGTTCGTGGCGTCGTAATCGAGATGCGCGGTGCCGTCGCGCCAATCGGCCAGCGGCATGTAATTGTCGATACCGACGAAATCGATATTCGTATCTGACCATAGCGGATCGAGATTGAACAATACTGCGCCCGGCGCATCGCCGGTTTGGTGATTGTTGTACTCGCTCCAATCGGCGCCATAGCCGATCTTGCACGTTTGTCCCCCGGCCACAAAGATCGAACGCACATCCGCCGCCAGCGCTTTCAATGCCGCGACACCCGGATAGCTTGTCGCTCCATCGCGCACATGCGTGAGCCCGCGAAATTCGGAGCCGATGAGAAACGCGTCAACACCACCCGCGGCCGCGCAAAGATGCGCATAGTGCAATACCATGCGCCGCCAGCCATTATCGTCACCGCCCGTCCACGACACGCTCGTTCCGCTCACGGAATAGTCGGATGGCGATGCGTTGCCGAAGAACGCATTCACTTGCGTCGCCGCAGCGCTTGTTTTGTCGGGGCTGCCGCCCACACCCGGCGCCGGATCGCACGTGATACGCCCGCGCCAGGGATACGCGGCTTGACCGCTCGCGCCGGTATAGGGATCGGTCAACGCGTTGCCGCTTGCGATATCCATGAACAGAAACGGATAGAACGTCACGCGAAACCCGCGAAATTTGAGATTTTGAATCGCGGCCACGACATCCGCATCGGACGGCGTACCGCCATAAGCCGGAATGCCGCTTATTTGACTCACAACATGCGCATCCGCCCGCGCCACACCGTTGACGCTCCATGTTTCCGGATAGGTATCCTTGAAATTCTGTTCGACGCCGGGTTGGATTTTAATTTCGCCTGCGCGCAGGTCGTTTCCGAACCATCCAACGACAAGCGCCGCCGAGCCGACATTCGGCGCAATCGCCTGAAGATCGTCGAGCGATGCCATGAAATCCGCGACGCCATCGGCATTGTGCGCATTCTGCGGTGTCGTCGAACCTTCGCCGTCATCGGCCGTCACGGGCTCTGTCGCGTATACGAACTCGCCCGCGCCGGGAATGATGCACACGCCGGTCAATCTGTTCTCCAGCGCGTCGGGATTGTCGGCTGTGATCGCGCGAACGATCTCGAATTGCAATTGCGGAATGCGGTTGCTGAATTGCGCCAGCGGCATGTCCTCGAACACGATGTAAGCAAGGCCGCGATAGGCGGGCGTGTTGCCCTCGCCTTCGATTTCCTGGATCAGCGGGTCTTCGGTCTGATCTTCCGTGCCCGGATAAAACCGCGTCGTGTATTGCGAAAGATCGAGCAGATTGCCGCCCGCCCATACACGGCCGATGCTCGTCGCCACGCCCGCGCACAAACCGACCGCAAAGGAAATCGAATAGGCGTAGTCGGTTTCGCTGACGCCCGGACTGAAGCCCTTGCCGCCGACTTTCGTGGTTGTCGCGGTTTCCTTGAATTGCGTCGCCCAGAGAAGTTGCCCCGCAATGCGCATGCGCCCGAACACGCGCGGGATCGGCGCGCCTTCCGTCGATGTTTGAATATTCACATCGCTGAGGCGCGGGCCTTGGATTTTGCGGCCTGGCGCAAGCGCGGCATCGATCTCGCTGCCGATGAACGCACCGATCGCGCCGCCGATTTCCGCGCCCGTGACAGTCACGCCAAACGCGGTGAAGCCTGCGTCAAGCAGCGCGGAACCGATCGCCTCGCCAGCGACGCCGAGAACGAGAGAAGCCATGGTCTAAATCCTGAAGGCGTATGCGAGCTTGCTTTTCCAGAATGCGGAAAACACCTCCTCGCTGACGCGTTTGTTTTGGCGCGCATGAATGAGCGTGAGCCGCCCATTCTTCTCCGCAACAATGCCGCAATGTTTCGCGGGGCTGCTCGCGATCATGCGGAACAGCGCGATATCGCCCATAGCGATTTCGCTGTGCGGAATTTCACGCGCGCGATGCGAAAGACCGTCATAAAGCGTTTCTTCGCCCGTCGCTTCCGCCCAATCGGACGAATAGGCGGGAATGGCCTGCGGTTCCGCGCCATCCAGCTCGCGCCAGATCCCGCGCAGCAAACCGAGACAGTCGCAAGCCACGCCCTTCAGGCTCGCCTGATGCAGATAAGGCGTGCCGATCCAGCTTCGTGCAACGCGCACGATATCGTATGCGTCAATTGCCATAGCGGCTGCCTCCGTCGAGCTTTTGATTTTGCACGGGCGACGACGTGATCGCGTCATTGCCGGGCATGTAGGGAAAGCCGCGGAAATTGACCGCATTGTCGAATTTCGCTTTGCACGTCGAAAATTGCTTGTCGCAACCGGCTGTGATCGTGAACGCGTCGCTTGCGGCGACAGTCTCGCTCATCGATTGCCACAGTTCGATGCTGACACCGAGCATGGAAACGCCGTGACGCTTCACTTCCATCGCGCGCCCCGCGTTGGCGCCGCTTGTCCATGAAAGCTTGCCGCCTGTGAACCAGCCGTCCGCATAAGCGCCAAGGCCCGAGGCGGTGAAGCGCCGATTGTCGGACGCGAGTATGACCGCGCCATTGCCGGTGAATGTGGGATCGGCGAGCGAGATCGTGCAACGCGCGTCGCCGAGATCGGCATCGCAGGAATAGCCGTATGCGCGGCCCACCGGCTGGTTGAGCGCTTGCGCGAGGCCACGCAATTCGGCCTGAAACGCCGTCTTGCCGCGTTTCACCTGACCGAGATTGCCCTTGCGCATAGGCACGCGCTGATCGGGCGACGCCCAGTTCACGCGCCAGATCTCGATCGACGCATTGTCATAAAGACCGGCCGCAAGATCTGTTTCATTCAACGTGTCGGACGAAAGCGCGCCGACGACCGTGAGATTGTCCACCGCGAGATTGAGCTGCGATTGCACTTCGCTCGCCATGATGCCGCTTGTCGCTTCGTAAGCGACGCCGTCGAACGCGACCGCCACATCGTGGTCGGTGAAGCCTTGCACCGCACTGTCGTTGCGCGTAATCTTCCAGCACCAGCACAGCGTGGTCGCACCGCTATCGAGATGATCCTGCATTCCCGAGGGCAACGTTTTCACAGCAGCACCTCCACAATCGGGATGCTCGGAATTTCGCCGGCCATGAAATTGGAGAGGTTGATCGCAAGCGAATCCGTATCGAAGCGCGCGGGCGTGTCGAATTCGAAACCTGCCGTGATCGCGGCACCATTCGCGGGCGCCGATGTGAATGTCACGATGCCCGTCGTTGCATCGATGCTAACACCGCTTGTCTGCAGAACACTTGCAACCGCGACCTGCACGGTGCCGTCCACCGGTTTCTTGATCGCACGTGTGTAGGACGCGCCGATATCCGAATAGGTTTTCTGAAGTTGGAATGTTTTTGTCGTACCGTCGCCCATTGCGTTGCCGGTGACGGTGTTGAGGATTGCCTGATTGGTCGGCGCGATGACCGCGCCGGGTGCGCACGACTTCCAATCGGAGAAATCCTTGAAGCGGAATCCGTAAAGCCGCGCCATGCGCGCCTCGAAGAACGCAATCGTCGCGTGCAAATCGTCCAGCGTCTTCACGCCGTAACCGACATCATAGCGCCGCCGCGAATTCGCCCACACCGCATTGCGCTCCTCGAAACCGGACCCGAGCGTGACGATCTCCGTCTTGCGCTCCGGCCCGCCCGTCGAATGAAACGCGATCGCAGTCGGAAAGCGCACTTCGTGAAAATTCGGCATATCACATGTTCCTTTGACCGCGGGCGAGCGCACGCGCCATCATCGCGGCCACTTGCGTTTCCGATTTGAGGAAACTCTGCGCATCGCGTGCCTGCACATTGAGCGTGATCTGCGGGCGGCCCGAACCGAGGGCGCCATTCGGCGCAATCGCGCCGCTTGACGACGGCACGAACAATTCCGGCCCTTGCTCACCCACGAGATAGGCTGAACCTGCATCTACCGGCCCGCCGCTCGCGCGCGCGCCTGCGATGGACGACAGCACGTTCGACGCAATTGACGAAACCGCGCCTTCAATCGGCTTCACGATGAACTGGCTGATTGCGATGCGGTCGAAATCGGCCAGGATCGCATCGACCATCTGGTCGATGGAACCCTTGCCGGAAACCGCCGCGTCGGAGATCGTGCGCGCGACGGCGTTGAAGCTTTTGTCGATCGCGGCTTCGATGCTCGCGCCCGTATCCGCGACGGGACCGTTCGCGAAATCCGAAAGCGCCTTCGCGGCGGACGTGAGCGCCGAATTGAGCGGCGAGATATCCGCGCCGATCGAAACGGTGTCGGTCGTGTCAGTCATCGGGATGCGCTTTCATCATTTCATCGAATTCGCGGCGCGCGAGCGGGGCGGCAGCGCGCAGTTTGTGCCGCGCCTGCCAGCCCGCCACGGCCGCATTCCATTCGATCATCGTCATGGACCAGAAGATTTCGGGCGAAAGCCCCATCACGCCGAGGCCGAATTCGAGCCGGCGCTGCCAGACAAAGGGCCGTTCGTGGTCTCCGTTGCCGGGGCATTATTTGAAACTCCCAATGCGTTGAACGCATCCGCCACCGCGCCTACAATCGTTGCGAGATCGGCGGGGATCTTCATCACATCCGCCGCGGTGAGCGAATGGCCGCCCGCGCGCAGCAGCGCCGCCGCAATCGTTGCAAGATCGCCAGTGTTGAAATTCTTGAGGCGTCCCGCGATCTGACCGAGATTGTCGAGACCGAGACCGTGTTCGATTTCCGCGAGCGCGCCGAGCGTGAGCCGCATCACGAATTGTTCGCCGTTGGCGAGAAAACCTGACTCGCCGCGTGCCATGTTGGTCATATCATGCTCCTGTGAATGTGAGTGCGCCCGCGGATGCGAGCGTCATGCTCAGTTTGAGTTCGCCGTTATACGGCCCGTCATATTGGAGTTGCGTCACCTTGAACGGCCCCGCAACGGTGCCGAAACTCGGGATCACGATCTGCCAATCGGTCAGATCCTGATTGAAGAAGGCGCTGCGGATCGCGGCATCGGACGCCGCATCCTTGAACACGCCGGAACCGGAAATCGTGGCCGAAACGACGCCGGAATTGGCGAGCAGTTCGCGCCACATATTGACGGAATCATTGTTGGTCACGTCCACGGTCTGCGCGTTGAACGCGAGCGTCGTCGCGCGCAGACCGGCGACAGTGGTAAAGGTTTCGGGACTTCCGCCGTCCCCGATCTTGATGAGCAGATCCTTGCCCCGTTGTGCGGACATGATAGTTCTCCTATTCGCTTGGTTCGATCACGGCGCGGAAGCGGATGGCGGCGTGGAATGTCTCGCCATCGGTTTCGCGTGCCGTTTCCTCGCCCTGGTAAAGAATGTCGATAAGCGTTTGCCCTGTGAGCGTCAGCGCGGCGCCGTCGAGACGTGCGCGCACGACATCGGCAATCGCCTTTGCCTCTTTGCGTCCGCCCGCTCGCGACCACACATGGATCGCGATGAGATGTTCGCTTCCGCTTTCCGTTGCCGTGCTCCAATCGCTCACCTGATCGTCGCCGACGATGACGTACGGAAACGCAGCTTCACGCGGCACCGCGTCGAAAATGCGCGGTGGGTCGCCGACGAGTGCCTGCAGATCGCTACTTGCCGCAAGCTCGGCGAAAATCGCCTGCTGCAAAGCCCAGCTTGCCGAACTCATGGCAATTCCTCGCACAGCAAAGTGGTGAGCGCACTTTGCGGGCCGGCATCGAGCACCGCATGAATGCGCAAAATGCGCGAACCAACGACAACGCGCTGGCCCGCTGCGACACCCGCATTCCTGCGCAACGTCACCCGATGGCGCACGCGCGATTCCACCGCATCGGGACCGAACACATCGCTGCCGCTCACGGGTTCAATCGAAACCCAGGCTTGCGCGATCTCGTCCCAACTTTCGATGTAACCGCCGCCGCCATCGGGCGTGAGCGTTTGCGCCATGATCGACGCGCGTTGATTGAGCGCGCCGATCACAGCTTCACCATGCGATAAGGCGCGAGCAATGCCTGCGCGCCGAGCGGCGTGGCGCCCGCAACGTCGCCGCGATTGGCATAGATATCCGCGACGATTTCGAGGATCGCTTGTTTGATCGCGAACGGCACATCGCTTTCGCCATCGCCGTAACCGGCTGCGAAGGCAACCGCCACCGCATCGATCGCGCGCAGGCCAACCGGCGGCGTGACGCCGAATTTGAGCGTCACGCGCGCCGGTTCGCTCACGCCATCCACCTGATAGATGCCCGCATCGAGAACCGTTGCCGCGTCGTTCAACGCGTAGGTTGTGATGGAGTTGACCGCTTGCAACGGCGGCAACGGAATCTCGATCGGCAATGGCGGCGTACTCGAAAGCGCGGGCGGCAAACCGTCATCGGCGCCGCCGGACGGCCATTGGTCGAGCCAAAGGATCCAGCTTTGCGCGACGAAAGCGCGGCCCGTGTGCCATTCGGCCTTGGCGCGCGCCGCAGCGATGAGCGAGGTTATGAGCGAATCATCATCGGTGGCATCCACCTTGAGATGCGCTTTCGCCTCGGCGAGCGTCACCGGCTCCACGGCCGGAGGCGTTATCAGTTGGAGAGACATGCTGTGAGCTTTCGCTTAGGAGGCCGCGAACTTCATGAGCTTGATGGCTTCGAAGTTCTGCACCCCGCCGCCCACGCGCTTTGTCGTGTAGAACAGGATGTAGGGTTTCGCCGAATAGGGATCGCGCAGCACGCGGATGCCGACGCGATCGACCACGAGATAGCCGCGCGCGAAA
>DATHQA010000094.1:0-2153 GCA_035483375.1 Rhizomicrobium sp.
GTTTTTCGGCGCACCCATTCGTATCGCCGGCGTCGCGGGCGATCAGCAGGCGGCATTGTTTGGGCAGGCGTGTTTCAAACCCGGTGATGTGAAATCCACATATGGCACCGGCTGCTTCGCGCTCGTGAATACGGGCGAGGGTGTACCGTCTTCGCGCAATCGCCTTATCGCGACATCGGCTTATCGCGCCAAAGGCGAAACGGCTTACGCGATCGAAGGCAGCATCTTCATCGCGGGCGCGGTGGTGCAGTGGCTGCGCGATGCGCTCGGCGTCATCCGCAATGCGAGCGAGATTGAGGCGCTCGCGCGCACAGCGAAATCGGCGGACGGGCTTTATTTCGTGCCCGCCTTCACAGGCCTCGGCGCGCCCTATTGGGATCCCGATGCGCGCGGCGCGATCACGGGGCTGACGCGCGATGCGGGCGTCGCGGAAATCTCGCGCGCCGCACTCGATGCCGTCTGCTACCAGACACGGGATCTGCTCGATGCGATGGGGCGCGACATGAGCGATGCGGGGCTTGGCGCGCCGTCCGCGCTCAAGGTCGACGGCGGCATGGTGCGCAATGACTGGTTCTGTCAGCGGCTTGCCGACCTCACGGGCCTTCCCGTCGAACGGCCCTCCGTCACGGAAACCACGGCGCTTGGCGCGGCCTATCTCGCGGGGCTTGGCGTCGGATTGTTCGGAAATCTGGACGAAATTTCACGCAATTGGGCGCTTGATCGCCGCTTCGAACCGCAGATGAGCATAAGCGTCCGCAACGGGCTTTATGACGGTTGGTTGAACGCCGTTTCCCGCGTTCGTTCGGTTTGACAGGAAAGCCCGCCAAGCCCCACTCTCACCACACAGTTATTCGCCCAGGAGACGCATATGCAAGTAACGGAACTGGCCCCGCGCAAAATGCCCGAACTTTCCGCCGTCCGCTCGATGAAGGACGAGGTGAGCGCCGAAGAGTGGAAGCTGCGCGTCGATCTCGCCGCGACCTATCGGCTTGTCGCGCATTACGGCTGGGACGACATGATCTTCACGCACATCTCCGCGCGCGTGCCGGGGCCGGAGCATCACTTCCTCATCAATCCCTATGGCTTGTTGTTCGATGAGATCACGGCATCGAGCCTTGTGAAGATCGATGTGAACGGCATGAAGGTTTCGGATTCGCCGTATCCGGTTAATCCTGCGGGTTTCACGATCCACTCCGCGCTGCACATGAATCGCGACGATGCGCATTGCATCATCCATCTGCACACGACCGATGGCGTGGCCGTGTCCGCGCAAGCCGATGGGCTTTTGCCGCTCGATCAGCACGCAATGATGGTGTCCGGCGATATCGCCTATCACGATTACGAAGGCATCGCGCTCGATCTCGATGAACGCGAGCGGCTTGTGCATGACATCGGTGACAAGAGCGTGATGATCCTGCGCAATCACGGCACGCTCGCACTCGGCGAAACCTGCGCCGATGCGTTCCTGCGCATGTATTATCTGGAGCGCGCCTGTTCGATGCAGGTGCGCGCGCTTTCTGGCGGCGTGAAATGGAATACGCCGAACCAGGGCGTGCCGGAGAAGACCGCGATGCAGGGTAAGATGGCGTTCCGCGGCATGGTCGGCGGACTCGCCTGGCCCGCGCTGCTGCGCAAGCTCGATCGCATCGATCCGAGCTATCGGAACTAACCGGTTCTCACGCAGCATTTCGCGCTGCGTGAGACGGTATTCCAGCTATTGCGTTGCCGGGGTCGAAGCTGCGGGCGCTGCCGGTGCAGCAGATGTAGTCGCTGGTGCTGCAGCAGCAGGCGCCGGATTGGCCGCCTGATATTTCGTGATCGAAGCGGTCAGCATGTCTTTCTCATCGCAACCGGACGGACAAAGCTTCGTCAGCTCCGCAAGCTCGGCCTGCGCCTTGTCGGGCTGATGCGTCTGCAGATAAAGCTCGCCCAGATATTCATGCACGCCCTTGTGATCGGGATCGACGGCAAGCGCTTTGTTGTAATAATCAAGCGAGGCCGTGTAATCGCCCACCATACGATGCGCGTAGCCTTCGTAATTGAGGATATCCGCATCATGCGGATTCTGCTGCAAGGCTGCATCAAGATGCGGGATCGCATCGCCGAAATGTTCATGCTTGATGAGACGAAGGGCCTGCGCATATTCGCTAGGC
>DATHQA010000095.1:0-3791 GCA_035483375.1 Rhizomicrobium sp.
GCCGTTCAAGCGGAAGGAACCGAGGCCTACAAGCTCTTCATCTCGACGCTGCTCGACCTCACCGACAATATCGGGCCGGACGGCAAAGTTGTCCCGCCTGCACATGTGTTGCGCCATGATGGCGACGATCCTTATCTCGTCGTTGCGGCCGACAAAGGCACGGCGACCTTCTCCGACATCGCGAACGGCATTGCGGAGGGGCGCAGCTTCTGGCTCGGCGATGCGTTCGCGAGCGGCGGCAGCCACGGCTATGACCACAAGAAAATGGGCATCACCGCGCGCGGCGCGTGGGAAGCCGTGAAACGGCATTTCCGCGAGCTTGGCCGCGATATCCAGAACGAGCCGTTTACCTGTGTTGGCGTGGGTGACATGTCCGGCGATGTGTTCGGCAATGGCATGCTGTTGAGCACGAAGACGAAGCTCGTTGCCGCATTCGATCATCGCCATATCTTCATCGACCCCGATCCCGACACGGACAAGAGCTTTGCCGAGCGCAAGCGCATGTTCGATCTGCCGCGTTCAAGCTGGGGCGATTACAATGCCGCGCTCATTTCCGAAGGCGGCGGCGTGTGGCCGCGCATGGCGAAGGAGATTGCACTCTCGCCGCAGATGAAGGCGCTGACGAGCCTCACTGCGGACAAAGCCACGCCCGGCGAGATCATCAAGGCGCTGTTGAAAGCCGAGATCGATCTGTTGTGGTTCGGCGGCATCGGCACGTTCATCAAGGCCGCTTCGCAGAACAATCTCGATGTCGGCGACCGCGCCAATGACGCGGTGCGCGTGAACGGGGCGGAAGTGCGTGCGAAAGTCGTGGGCGAAGGCGCCAATCTCGGCGTCACGCAATTGGGCCGCATCGAATATGCGCTGTCCGGCGGACGCATCGACACCGACGCCATCGACAATTCGGCGGGCGTCGATACATCCGATCACGAAGTCAATGTGAAGATTCTTCTAAGCGGACCGTTGCGCCGCCGCGAGCTTGCGGCGGATGCGCGCGATGGCCTGCTCGCCGAAATGACAGACGACATCGCGGCACATGTCCTGAAAGACAATTACGACCAGACGCTCGCGCTGTCGGTTGCGCAATTGCGCGAGCATGCCGATCTCGATGCGCATGGGCGTTTCATGCGCGATCTCGAACGGCGCGGAAAGCTCGACCGTGCCGTCGAATTCCTGCCCGATGAAGAAGGTCTTCGTGCGCGCGCGAAGGAGAACAAGGGCCTCACGCGGCCCGAACTTGCCGTGCTGCTCGCTTATGCGAAGCTCGATCTCGATGCGGAACTCAATCAAAGCGAATTGCCGGACGAATCCTATTTCGCGTCCGAACTCGCGGGCTATTTTCCGCACAAGGCTGTCGAGCGATTTCCCGAGGAAGCGATGCATCATCGCTTGCGGCGCGAGATCGTTTCGACCGTGCTGTCCAACCGCATCGTCAATCTCGCGGGGCCCGCTTTCATCCAGCGCATGACGGAGGTAGCCGGCGCGCGGACTGCCGATGCGGCACGTGCCTTTGTGTTGGCGGAAGGCGCGTTCGGATTGTCCGCGCTCAAATCGCGCATCGACGCGCTCGATTATCGCGTGGCTGCGGAAACGCAGAATGCAATGTATGCCGATATCGCGGAATTGCTGCGCCGTTTGGGATTGTGGTTCCTCGCCAATGTGCCCGCGAATGCCGATCTCACCGAAGCGATTGCGCTTTACCGCGCAGGCGTGGAGGCATTGCGCGGCACATTCTCCACGCTCGTCTCGCCGTTCGAAGCGCAGGTGACGGAATCGCGTATCGCCGAATTGCAGAAAGCAGGCGTGCCGTTCGATGTGGCCGACGATGTGGGCGCGATACCGCTGATGGGTGCGGCACCCGAGATGACATTGCTTGCGCATGCGAAGTCCTTGCCGCTCGATCTTGTCGCCGGTGCCTATTTCGCAATCGGCAAGACGGTGGGGCTTGATCGTTTGCGTGGACTGGCCTCGCGCATCGTGTCCGCCGAACATTGGGACCGTCTCGCGATCAGGCGCATCACCGACGATCTTTATGGCGCGCAACGCGCGCTCACGGCGGATGCGCTGCAATCGGCAGGCTTGAGCAATGGCAATCGCGACGATGGCGCGCGCGCGGTTCAGGCCTGGGAGAATTCACACGCCGAGGCGCTTTCGCGCACAAGGAGTTTCCTTGCCGAGCTCGAACGCGGCGGCGAGCTTTCGATTGCGCGGCTGACGCTTGCGAACAGTCAGGTGCATACGCTGGCGGAGCATTAAACCTTCGCCTTTGCTGTCATCCCCGGCGAGTGCGAGCGTTCTACGCGAGCGCGAGGGAAGGGGACCCAGGTGGATAAAACCAGCCAAAGTGTATCGGAAAACCAAAACCGTGATTCGGTCACAAAGACTGAAATAGCCTCGCCACCTGGGTCCCCTTCCCTTCGCAACGCATTCGCGTTGCTCAGCCGGGGATGACAAAATGCGTTTAAAGATCAGACCTTATATTCGCGCGGCGCGGGATCTCCACCGCGAAAATCCATGCCTGCGAGAATGAGAGATAGAGACAGCAAATCTCCGCAGGCATGAGCCAGTAAAGCGCTCCGGGAATGTTCAAGCACAGAAAAGACCCGGACACGACAGGCAGCAGCGTGCCGCCAAGCATCAGCGCCATGCGGAAACGATGCATGCGCACCGATCCCATGACCGTTGTGTGATCTTCGGGAAATGCACGTGCAAACGCTTGCGTGCCCAAAAGGATCGCAACGCTCGCAACAATAAATTCGAGGCCAAGTGCGAAAGGCGATTGGTTCGGCAGAAGTCCGAACATGCCGATCAGCACGCTTTCGAACAGCAGGAAGAATGCGCCGAAGACGCGCGAAAGATACCCGCGCGCCTGCAGCACATGTCCGAGACTTATTGTAAGACCGACGAACAACAGCCCTGCCAGCGTCGATCCCACCTCCGCGAGGATCGCGAAGAAATCGTGCCAGGCGAAGATGTCCGCAGAAATCATGCGGAATTCCGCATTACCTCGGGGCCATTCTAATAGACCCGTCCAACCGCACGCTTTCGCCGTTGAAATAACCGTTGCGGATCATCTCGAGCGCGAGCGAAGCGTATTCCGGCGGATCGCCGAGACGCGGCGGGAACGGCACCTGCGCGCCGAGCGCCTGTTTCACCTGATCCGGCGCGGCAGCCAAAAGCGGCGTGTTGAAGATGCCGGGCAGGATCGTGTTGACGCGGATGCCTTCCTGCGCGAGATCGCGCGCGATGGGAAGCGTCATGCCGACAACGCCGCCTTTCGAGGCCGAATAGGCAGCCTGACCAACCTGTCCATCCTGTGCCGCAACCGATGCGGTGTTGACGATCGCGCCGCGTTCGCCGCCTGCAAGCGGCTCTAGCGTCAGCATGCCCGCCGCCGATTGCGAGATGCAGCGGAACGTGCCGAACAGATTGATCTGCACGATGAATTCGAACGCTTCCATCGGGAAGCGGCGGATTTCGCCCGTTTTGCGGTCGCGGCTTGCGGTCTTGATCGCATTGCCGGTGCCGGCGCAATTCACAAGGATGCGCTCCTGGCCATGCGCCGCGCGGGCCTGTGCGAAGCCGGCCTCCACGCTTGCGTCCTTCGTCACGTCGACTTCGCAGAAGACGCCGCCGATTTCGCCCGCGACCTTTTCACCCTTGGTACGCTGAAGATCGAAGATGGCGATTTTCACGCCATGTGCGGCGAGCGCGCGCACGGTCGCCTCACCCAAGCCCGACGCCCCGCCCGTGACAACGGCGGCGATCGATGAATTCAATTCCATGTTTCA
>DATHQA010000096.1:0-2594 GCA_035483375.1 Rhizomicrobium sp.
TTGCCTATCTGCTCGCGCTTGAACGGCGCAGCGTCTTTTGGCTTTGCGTGGCGATTGTTTTCAACACGCTGACCGCGCTTTCGTGCTGGTATTTTCTTTTCTACGATGCCTATTTCATCATCTTTCAGACGATCTATCTGCGCGTGCGCGACGACGAAATTCCGAAAGGCTGGCGGCTTGTAGCCCCGCTCGCCTGCCTTGCGGGCACGGCGCTTTTGCTGTCGCCGTTGCTGTTGCCAATGCTGCGGTTGTCGGGACATTCGGGCGTTTACAACAGCGGCGCGAATTTCTTTGTCGCCGATCCAGTCGCCTATTTCGCGTTTCCGCCGACGCATCTTCTGGCGAGCTGGACGGCGCATCTCTATAACCAGCTCAGCGGCAATCTGTGGGAAGCGACCGTTTATTTCGGCCTTGTGAATGTTGCGCTGCTTGTCTGGCTGCGCGTGCGCACATGGCGCGAGAAGGACCCGCTTCTCGTCTATGTGTTTGCCGGCATGATTACGTTCTGTGTTTTCGCGAGCGGCGAAACATTGCATGTTTTCGGCCATGACCTGACCTGGTTCCATTTGCCGGATATCGTTCTTTCAAAATTACCCTTTGTCGCCAATGTGCGCACGCCTTCGCGTGCTATCGTGATGGCGTATCTTTTTCTCGGCATCGGTGTCGCGCATGCCCTGACGAGGCTTTGGGAGTACCGCGAAAGTCACCCGCGCGTTTGGATCCTCGCCGTCATCGCGGTGCTCATGATCGCCGATTTCTATCCGATAGAACTTCGCATGACGGACATCGCGTGCGGCCACAAGCTCGATGTCATCACGCGGGACAGCGCGAAGGATTTCGGCGTGCTGAACCTGCCGTCAGGCTATACACCGAGCAATATCTATATGCTGCAGCAGACCTGCCATGGCCATGCGATCGTCCAGGGCAATGTCTCGCGCGTGCTGTCCAAAAGCCTTATCGACCGGCTCAACACGCGCAACCTCGCCGTACAGCGTACGCAACTCATCGATGCACATGTGAAATATATCGTACTGCTGCGCTCCGCCGTTTTTCCATGGCCGAAAACGGATGCGCCACAGGCGGATTATGCAAAATTCTACACACTCGCCGAGCAGACACCGGATTTGACGATCTTGCGGGTCTACTAGCTCTTACACTCCTTCGTCATGGCCGGATTCAATCCGGCTATCCAACTGGGCGTGTGTCCGCGCGCCAGAAAAAGACTCTTCTGCATCCATAGACACGGACGCGATGGATGGGCGGCTCAAGGCCGCCCATGACGGTGATTGCGTAAACCCCTAATTCGTCTGTCTGCGCAGGAAGGCCGGGATTTCGAATTGATCGTCCCGCTTCTGCTCCGGGAAAAGATCATCGGCCATGTTTTGCGAGACGGGACGGACCGGCTCCGGCGCGCGCGCCATCGGTTGAACCGTCGCGCGCGGTGCGGGTGCGGGCTCTGTGCGCTCAGGCGCTTTCTTCCGCCAACCACCGAACAAACCGGCGCTGCGGCGTTCCGCTTCCTGCGCGACAGGTCTCGGCGCTTCGTAACGCGGTTGCGGCTGGATTTGCGGCGGCGGTGCTACCGGCGCACGCGCAACGACAATCTCCGGCAACGGCTCGGCGGCTTCGGCCTCTTCCTGTCCACTGAGGATCATCGTTTCGATCTGCGACGGCGCAGGCGGTGGAGGCATCGCGTCCATCTGCTCGGCGATATTCTCGACCTGCCTGTGGACCGGATTGACGGCGGGCCGGCCCGGCGCAATTGCCGGCGGCGGCACGGAGCGCGAAACCGCACGCAGACGCTCCACATTCTCAGGCAGCTTGCGCATCTCTTCAGCCTCGATGCCCGTGGCGACGACGGATACGCGAATGCGGCCTTCCATATTGTCGAGGATCGTGTTGCCGAAAATGATGTTGGCGTCGGGATCGACTTCGGCGCGCACGCGATTGGCGGCTTGCTCGACTTCGAACAGCATGAGATCCGGCCCGCCGGTGATGTTGATGAGCACACCGCGCGCGCCCTTCATCGACACGTCTTCAAGCAGCGGATTGCAAATGGCGGCATCGGCGGCGCGGATGGCGCGGTCTTCGCCTTCGGCCTCGCCCGTGCCCATCATCGCCTTGCCCATCTCCGAGATCACCGACTTGATGTCCGCGAAGTCGAGATTGATGAGGCCCGGCATGACGATGAGATCGGTCACGCCGCGCACGCCGCAATGCAGCACTTCGTCGGCCATCGTGAAGGCCTGCGCAAACGTCGTGCGATCATTGGCGATGCGGAACAGGTTCTGGTTCGGGATCACGATGAGCGTGTGCACGTAATTCTGCAATTCGGAGATGCCACGCTCGGCCATGCGCATGCGCTTGTCGCCTTCAAAGGCGAAAGGCTTCGTCACGACACCGACAGTGAGGATGCCCTGCTCGCGCACCGCGCGCGCGATGACGGGGGCTGCACCCGTGCCCGTGCCGCCGCCCATGCCCGCGGTGATGAACACCATGCGCGAGCCGGACAACTGTTCGAGAATTTCGTCGAGGGATTCTTCGGCGCCCGCACGGCCCACATCGGGCTGCGCGCCCGCGCCGAGGCCTTCGGT
>DATHQA010000097.1:0-3275 GCA_035483375.1 Rhizomicrobium sp.
CCGCTCAAACAACAACAAACATATTCATCAGCAGACAAAGGTTTATTCGCGATATCCCAATACCAAATATCCTCGCGTACCGAGCCAGCCTCCCACAAAGACATTGACTGCCGCCAAGTTCGCCGATTTCAAGATACAGAACCGCGAAAGTCACGCCATCATCGATTTTCAGGCCGGGCACGATGTCGGTTTGGGGATAATTTCATCTGTCGCTAGTCTCGGTATTCGGGTGGCGGATTTCACCTCTAAATCCCGCGCCAGCATCATTGCCCGGCCCGACGTAGCGTTTCACGACGTGTTTTATTTTGGGAAATATAGACCGGCTGCTTTTCATACCGACTACATGGCTCAGTCAGACAATGAACGCAGTTTTCGCGGCGTAGGCCCTTCGATTTCATGGGAGGGAAATGTTCCCGTGTTCGGGGGACAGGAAGGCGCGATCACCTTCGACTGGGGCGTCAATGCGGCGGCGCTGTTCGGCCGGCAAAAGGCCGAGGGCGCGCATCACGCGACTGCCCGCCACTATGTGGACAGACAGAATCCAGCGAGCCCTTATGTAACCGCAGCCCCCATCGTCTATCAGCATCCTCCGCTCACGCATGATCGCACGCGCTCCGTTTTTGTTCCCAATTTCGGCGGCCGCGCAGGCATATCCTTCCGCTATTCGGCAGCGATTGTCAGTTTCGGCTATCGCGCCGATCTGTTCATGGGCGCGATGGATATGGGCATCGATGCGCGTCACACGGTTGACCGCAATTTTTATGGTCCTTTCGCCACGGTCAGTATTGGCATCGGAGGATGACGACGCTTACGTGGCATAGGCACATCTCTTTTCGGCGAGACTGTTCCTGATTTTATTTGAGATTTTTCTTAAAAAAGCGGATTGAAAATCCGCATGAAGGCGAGCTTCGAATCAGACTTGCCGCTCCCAATAGGGCGGTGACCCGAAGGCGGCACGCAAATGCGCGACGAGTGCTAACACCTTGGCGGAGATGCGCCGGCCATTGGGATAGGCAATGAAGATCGTCGCGGGTTCCGCTTCCGCACCAACATCCACGACGCGCAATTTTTTCGCCGTCAGCAGATCATGGAAGAAAAACGTCGAGAGCAGAGCGATGCCCAGGCCTTCTAGCGCCGCATCACGCATGATGATCCCATTGTTGACGCGCATCACCGTGCCTGGGCGTACCACCGACCATCGGCCCGCCTGCCGGAAGCGCCAATCCGATGCACCGCGATTGGAATAGATAATACCGCGATGCTGCTCCAGATCGCCGATGGTCTTCGGCATCCCGCGTTCTTTCAAGTAATCGGGTGAAGCGACCAGCAAGCGTCTGCTGGACGCAAAGCGCTTGGCAATCCATCCGGTGTCGGGCAGCGGCCCGTGACGAATGACGGCGTCAAAACCGTCCGTCGCACTTACAAAACGGTCGTCGAGATCAAGCGACAATTCGATGCCCGGATTCTGCTTGAGAAACGCATTCAACGCCGGGCCCAGATGCAGGATGCCGAAGCTGACGGGTACGGAAAGCCGCAAAGGCCCCGTCAGTTCGCCGCGGCGTTCGGTGATTTCCGTGGTGGCTTCGGATACTTCATGCAAAATGCGCTTTGCGCGCTCAATAAAAGCGACACCGTCCTCGGTGAGCGCGAGCCCGCGCGTGGAGCGATGCAGCAGCGTGGCGCCGACATTGCGCTCCAGTTCGGCCAGGCGTTCGCTCGCCACCGATTTGGAAATCTGCAGACGGCGCGCCGCCTCGCTGATCGATCCGGCCTGTACGATTGTGACGAAGGCGTGAAGAGAATCCAGTTTCAGCATCGTTCGGTTTTTCCGGACACTTGTTCCCGCAACTGCAGTCTAGACCGAACGCGGCTCGCGCACCAACATGGCATGTCTGATTGGGGGATTTCATGCGGCGCTATTTCGTTGCTCTGCTGCTCACATTTGTGGTCGCGGCTCCGGTCCTGGCCATCGAGCCGTTTCCGCCGAGCTTTCATACCGAGGAAATTCAGACCAACGGCACCACGCTGCATGTGCGGATCGGGGGGCAGGGGCCTGCGGTCGTCATGCTGCACGGCTTTGGCGACACGGGTGACATGTGGGCGCCCGCCGCGGCTGTGCTTGTGAAAAATCATATGGTCATCGTTCCCGATCTGCGCGGCATGGGCCTCTCGGCGCATCCCGACACCGGCTATACGAAGAAGAATCAGGCCGTAGACATCGCGGGTGTGATGGATGCTCTGAAAATCCAGAAGGCCGATCTGATCACGCACGATATCGGCAACATGGTGGGCTACGCGCTTGCGGCGCAATATCCCGACCGCATCGCCAAATGGGTCGTGATCGACGCGCCGCTACCCGGAATCGGCAATTGGGAAGAGATCAAGCAAAGCCCACTGCTGTGGCATTTCAACTTCCGCGGTCCGGACGAGGAACGACTGGTCGCCGGCCGCGAGCGCATCTATCTCGACCGCTTCTATGACGAGTTGTCTGCCGATCCGAGCAAAATCGACGAAGCCACGCGCGAACATTACGCCGCGCTTTATGCGCGCTCGCACGCGATGCACGACGCCTTCGAGCAGTTCGGCGCGTTCAATCAGGACGCCATCGATAACAAGGCACTGCTCGCCGAGGGTGGCAAGCTTGTGATGCCTGTGCTCGCACTGGGCGGCGACAAATCATTCGGCACTGCGGAAGCGGATACGCTGCGTTTCGTGGCGACGAATGTCACCATGGGTATCATTCCCAATTCCGGCCATTGGATCATGGATGAAAATCCCAAGGCCACGACCACGTTCATTGTGAACTTTCTGTCGCAGTGAGATGCGGAAGGTTATTGTCAACAACGCCGGACGAAGGTGAATAGTGTCATGACGGAAGAAACAATCGAAGGCGCCAGTGGTCTGAATATCTTTGTCCGGTCATGGCACCCTGAAGGAAAAGCGCGCGGCGCGGCTGTGATCGTTCACGGGTTCAATGCACATAGTGGCCGCTATGTGTGGGTTGCCGAGCAATTGACGAGCAACGGACTTGCCGTATACGCGCTCGATTTGCGTGGCCGCGGAAAATCGGACGGTGAGCGATATTTCGTCGATCGTTTCGATGAATATGTCGATGATGTTAAATGGCTTATGACATTGGTGAAATCGCGGGAACCGGGCCTGCCGGTTTTCCTGCTTGGCCACAGCGCCGGAGGCGTTGTCGCCTGCCTCTACGCGCTCGAATATCAATCCGAGCTTGCCGGACTGATCTGCGAGAGTTTCGCTTTTCAGGTGCC
>DATHQA010000098.1:0-2162 GCA_035483375.1 Rhizomicrobium sp.
CGCGCGCTGCCGCAATGGGAGGATGACGCGCCGCCGCCGAAACCAAGCTCGCTGCCCGTCGAAATGGACGAGACGCGTGTGCGCCTCCATCGCCTTGTGGGCGAGACGCACGAAGCGCGTCCCGAACAGATCGCCTATGCGGAAGCCGCGACCTATGCCTTCGGCCCGCGCGAGAAAAGCGGCGAGCCGCGCATCGCGCTTATCGAAGCGGGCACGGGCATCGGCAAGACGCTGGGCTATCTCGCGCCCGCAAGCCTGTGGGCGGAGAAGAACGGGCCAGGCTTGTGGCTTTCCACATATACGCGAAACCTCCAGCGCCAGATCGTGCAGGAGATCGCGCGGCTTTATCCCGACCCCGCCGAGCGCGAAGACAAAGCGGTCGTGCGCAAAGGCCGCGAGAATTATCTGTGCCTGCTCAATTTCGAAGATGCGGTGAAACGCATCGCGCTTGCGCCGGGCCAGCGCGCCGTGGCGCTCGGCCTTATTGCGCGATGGATTTCGGCCACCGCCGACGGCGATCTTTCGGGCGCGAATTTTCCGGCCTGGCTCGCCGCAAGTTTCCCCTTGAGCGAAATCACCGACCGCCGCGGCGAATGCATCTATGCTGCGTGCCCGCATTATCGCGCCTGTTTCATCGAACGTGCGATCAGGCGCGCGCGTCATGCGTCCATCGTCGTTGCCAATCATGCGCTTGTCATTTCGCAGGCTGCGGGCGACTGGCTCGCCATCGACGAGACGACCGACACGCCGCCGGAACGCCGCGTGCGTTACGTGTTCGACGAAGGCCATCATCTGTTCGACGCGGCGGATTCCGGTTTCGCCGCCCAACTTTCCGGCGTCGAGATGGCCGATCTGCGTCGCTGGATACGCGGGCCCGAAGGTCGCGCGCGGACGCGCATGCGCGGGCTCGATGAACGGCTCAAAGATCTCGTCACCGATGATAACGAAGCAAAATCCGCGCTCGACGAAGCGATCATGGCATCGTCTGCGCTTGCGGGCGAAGGCTGGCATGGACGCATTTCCAACGGCGCACCACGCGGGCCGGGCGAAGCCTTCCTCGCCGCCGCATACCAACATGTGCGTGCGCGCAGCGAAGACAAGGATGCGTTCTATTCGCTCGAAGCCGAAACGATTCCGCTGGGCGATGACGTGCTCGAAGCCGCGCGCGATCTCGGCCGTGCGCTGAAGCGGCTCGCATCGCCGCTCATGCGGCTTTCGCAGGCGTTGCGCAAACAGCTCGACGCGAAATCCGACGAGCTGGAAACCTATTCGAGGGCTCGCATAGACGCAGCAGCCCGCGGCGTGGCGCGGCGGGCGAAGATCGTTCTGCCTGCCTGGATCGCGATGCTCGACGCGCTTGAAATGGGCGCGGACGAAGAATTCGTCGATTGGTTCGAGATCGCGCGCGAGGACGGCCGCGATGTCGATATCGGGCTTAACCGTCATTGGGTCGATCCTACGATTCCGTTAGCTGCCGAGGTGCTTGCGCCCGCCCATGGCGCGCTTATTACGTCTGCCACTTTGCGCGATGCGAGCGAGGCGGATGATTGGGCGAGTGCGGAATTCCGCACGGGCGCGCATCACCTCCTTGCGCCGCCGAAGCGCGCGCTTTTCGGCTCGCCGTTCAACTATGCCGAACAGGCGCGCATCTTCATCGTGCGCGATGTGAACCGGCGCGATATCGATGCGCTGGCCGCTGCCTATCGCGAATTGTTTCTTGCATCGCATGGCGGCGCGCTCGGCCTTTTCACCGCCGTGCGAACGCTGCGCGCGATCGAGCAACGCATCGCAACGCCGCTGGCCGATCACAACATCATGCTCTATGCGCAGCATGTGGACCGGCTCGACACAGGCGCGCTTGTCGATCTGTTCCGCGCGGAGGAAAACGCGTGTCTGCTCGGCACCGATGCACTGCGCGATGGTGTCGATGTGCCGGGGCGTTCACTTCGCCTCGTCGTGTTCGACAAGGTTCCGTGGCCCAAACCCACGATTCTTCACAAAGCCCGCCGCGCGCGTTTCGGACGGACCTATGACGAGATGCTCACGCGTCTGCGGCTGAAACAGGCATTCGGCCGCCTCATCCGCACGAACAAAGACAAAGGTTGTTTCGTTATTCTGGAACCGGCGACGCCTTCACGGCTTCTCTCCGCATTTCCGGAACA
>DATHQA010000099.1:0-2883 GCA_035483375.1 Rhizomicrobium sp.
CTGCTCGGCGGCGTGTTCACGTTTGTGCGGCTTTCGCGCACGCAGGAACTCGTGGCGACGCGGGCTGCAGGCGTGTCCGCGTGGGATTTCCTGGCGCCGCCTTTGGCTGTGGCGGTGCTGCTTGGCATTGCATCGGTGCTCGTGCTGACGCCTGTGACGGCGCGGCTCTTGTCCGAATTCGCGGTGCTTGAAGATAAGTACATCCACAATGACGCCTCGCAATTGGCCGTGTCGGAAAACGGATTATGGCTGCGCCAGGGCGACGAGCATGGGCAATCCGTCATACATGCGCTGCATGTCACCAATCAGGGCGTGAAGCTCGACGAAGTAATCGTGTTCCTCTACGGCACGGGCGATATGTTCCGCGGCCGCATCGATGCGAACAAGGCGCAGCTCATGCATGGCCGCTGGCATCTGCAGGATGCGTGGGTGAGTGGGCCCGAAGGCAGGCCAGTGCATCACGTGACGTTCGACATTCCGACGACGCTGACGCCCACGCGCATCCAGGAAAGTTTTGCCTCGCCCGACACGCTTTCGTTCTGGGCCTTGCCCGGCTTCATCCGCGCCGCGCAGAAAGCAGGTTTCGCCGCGACGCGCTATGAGCTTTATCTTTATACGCTGCTTGCGCTGCCCGCCCTGTTCGCGGCGATGGTGTTCATGGGCGCGAGTTTCTCGCTGAGGCTCGCGCGTTTCGGCGGCATTCCGCGCGTGATCCTGTTCAGCGCGCTTGCGGGCTTCGGCGTTTATTTCTTCGCCGATCTCACGCAAGCCCTCGGCCAATCGGGAATCCTGCCTGTCGCGCTTGCGGCATCCGCGCCCGCCATCGCCTCCATCCTGTTCGGCATGACGCTCGTCTTCCATCAGGAGGACGGATGAGTTCGCGCCTTGCCTGCGGCCTCATCGCGCTCGCGTTTATCGTCGCGCCGGCGCATGCGGCCTCGCTTCTCAAAGGCAACGGCAATCCCAATATGCTGTTGCAGGCCGACGAAGTGGACTACGATGTTAACAATCACATCGTCACTGCGCATGGCCATGTCGAGATCGATTATGGCGGGCGAATCCTGTTTGCCAATGCAGTGTCCTACAACCAGCTCACCGATGTGATGACGGCGGACGGCCATGTGAGCATCATGGCCGAGAACGGCGACGTCGCGTTCGCCGATCATGTCGTGCTGAAGGACAAAATGCGCGACGGCGCGCTGCAGGGCTTCTCTGCACTCATCGGCCAGAATGCGCGCATGGTGGCCGCGAACGCCACGCGCCAGGGCGGCGTTATCACGACCGCCTATCACGCCAATTATACGCCTTGTAAGGTCTGCAAGCAGACACACCGCACGCCCGTATGGAACGTGAAAGCGTTCCGCATCATCTACGATCAACCCAAGCACAAGATCCGTTTCAAGGATGCGACGATCGAATTCTTCGGCGTGCCCGTGCTCTACACGCCCTATTATGCGCAATCCGATCCGACCGTGAAACACGCTTCGGGTATTCTTGCGCCCGTAATCGGCACGTCCACGACGCTCGGCACTTTTGTAAAACTGCCCGTCTATGTCGCGTTTTCGGATTCACAGGATCTGACGGTCGAGCCGTGGTTCACGACATCGGGCGGCGAACTCATCGAAGGCGAATATCGCCAGCGTTTTGCGAATGGCGGCTTCTGGCTGCAGGGAAGCCTCGCGGACAACCCCAATGGCGGCCTCGACGGCAACGAGACGCAGCTTTACAGCCACATCTTCGGCGCGGGGAAATTGCAGCTTTCACATGATTGGGACACGGGCTTCGATCTCGCCCTCACCTCCAACGAAACCTATCTCGAACGCTACGACATTTCCTATGCAAGCCAGCTCAACAACGACCTCTATGTGGAAGATTACTTCGGGCGCAGCCGCTTTGCGGTGACGGGATATTTCTTCCAGGGGTTACGCGCGACGGATGACAATCGCACCATTCCCGTCGTGCTGCCGCTCATCGATTTCGATTATGTGCCGGAACATCACGTGCTGGGCGGCCAGCTTCATTTCGAGATCAACACGGTCGCGCTCTCCCGCGACGAAGGCGAGGACGATCAGCGTCTCACGACCGAACTCAATTATCGCCTGCCCTTCATCACCGATAACGGACAGCAGATCACGTTCGAAGCCGATGCGCGCGGCGATCTCTATCACATCTCCAATGCCAATCCGCTCGATCTTCCCGACCTACCGCAGAACAACCAGTTCATCACGCGCGGGCTGCCTTATATCGCGGTGGATTGGCGCTGGCCGTTCATCACGCAGGCGAGCCATTCGGTGTCTTATGTGGTCAGTCCCATCGTGCAGCTCATCGCCGAGCCCTATGGCGGCGTCCAGCCCGGCATTCCCGATGAGGACAGCACCGCGTTCGAATTCAATGACGAGGATCTCTTCAGCTTCGATCCGCTGCCCGGTTACGATCTTGCCGAAACAGGTCCGCGCGCCAATGCGGGCATCATGACGAAAGCCTATTTCACCGGCGGTTCGGTCGATGCGGTCATAGGCCAGAGCTTCCAGCTCAAACCCGATCCGATCTTCCCGCAAGGCTCCGGCCTTTCGGGATCGATCTCCGATTTCATCGGCCGCATCGATGTGCAGATTCCGCCTTATCTCGATATCACGCACCGCATCGATGTGAACGAATCCACGGGCAATATCCGCCGCGACGAAGTCTATGTGACGGGTTCGGAGGGCCGTTCCTCGATCCGCGTGAGCTTCGTACGGCTGCCGTCCGATCTCGCCGCCGAAGTCCTTTCCCCGCAGGAAGAGGTCAACGGCCAGCTTATCGTGGGCGTCTTCGATCACTGGTCGCTGCTCACCGCCGCCGACCGCGATCTGCTCACCGGCGAAATGCTCGATGAGGAATTCG
>DATHQA010000100.1:0-3143 GCA_035483375.1 Rhizomicrobium sp.
GGGCCATGCGGGCACGCTCGATCCCATGGCGACGGGCGTGCTTGCCATCGCCCTCGGCGAAGCGACGAAGACCGTGCCCTACGCGATGGACGCGGAGAAAACCTATCGCTTCACGGCGTGCTGGGGTGAGGCACGCGACAGCGACGATGCGGAAGGCGCGGTCACGGGCACTTCGCCCGTCCGGCCCACGCGCGAGGCCATCGAAGCGGCCATCCCCGGCTTCATCGGCGAGATCGTGCAGGTGCCGCCGCAATACTCCGCCATCAAGGTGCAGGGCGAGCGCGCCTATGACCTCGCCCGTGATGGCGAGACTGTCGTGCTTGAACCCCGCATCGTGGAAATCCATGAAGCGCGCCTCGTCGCCCAGCCCGATCCCGACCATGCCGAATTCGAAATGCGTTGCGGCAAAGGGGCTTATGTGCGGGCCTGGGTGCGCGATATCGCCAAGGCGCTGGGCACGCTGGGCCATGTTTCGCAGCTTAGACGCACTGCAATCGGCGGTTTCACAGAAAGCGTGGCCATACCCCTAGAAACGCTAAGGGGTTTTATGCATAGTCCCGCCGCTTTTGAGCACTTGAGGCCCATTTCGACCGCGCTGGACGGCATCCCGGCGCTGGCCGTCACAGGTCCGGATGCGGTTCGCCTGAGAAGCGGCAACTCCGTCCTCGTCCGCGCGAATTTGTTCGCACGGATCGCGGAGACCATTCAGGCGGACGATCTTCAGGGGCTTACGGTCTTTCTCTCCACAAGCGAGGGCGAGCCGGTCGCACTGGCCGAACTCGCACAAGGGGAGCTGAGACCGTTCCGTGTCTTCAACTTTGGAACTGGATGACCGTATGACAATTACGACCGAACGAAAGAAAGAAGTTATTTCCGAATACGCCACGAAAGAGGGCGATACCGGATCTCCCGAAGTGCAGGTGGCCGTGCTCTCCGAGCGCATCACCAATCTGACCGAGCACTTCAAGGCTCACGTCAAGGACAACCATTCGCGCCGCGGCCTCATCAAGATGGTGTCGCAACGCAGGCGGTTGCTCGATTACGTGAAGGCCACCGACGAGGCGCGCTACAATGCGCTCATCGCGCGGCTGGGCCTGCGCCGCTGAGCGTATCAGTACTCAAGGTCAGGAATTTGTCCGGGGTCGCGATGGTCGCGATCCCGCGCATACGCGTTTCCGAAAAGCAGGGCTTTTAGGGAACACCCTTTCGGCAATCCGGCCGGAAGGAACGAAAGAAAGAACGTAGAAATGTTCAATATTGTCCGTGAAGAAATCGAATGGGGCGGCAGGACGCTCGTCCTCGAAACCGGCAAGGTCGCGCGTCAGGCAGACGGCGCGGTCGTTGCCACCTATGGCGAGACCGTTGTGCTCGCAACTGTTGTGGGCGCGCATGCGCCGCGCGAGGGCGTGGATTTCTTCCCCCTCACCGTGAATTACCAGGAGCGTTATTACGCAGCCGGCAAAATCCCCGGCGGCTATTTCAAACGCGAACGCGCGCCGACCGAACGCGAGACGCTGATCTCGCGCCTCATCGACCGGCCCATCCGTCCGCTGTTCGCCGAAGGCTATCGCAACGAAACGCAAGTCGTGGTGCAGGTTCTCTCCCACGACATGGAAAACGATCCCGATATCGTGGGCTTGGTTGCGGTGTCCGCGGCGCTGACGATTTCCGGCGTGCCGTTCATGGGGCCGATTGGTGCGGCCCGCGTCGGTTACATCGACGGCGAATACCGCCTCAATCCGCTTATCGACGACATGCCGAATTCCAAACTTGACCTCGTTGTCGCCGGCACCGCCAACGCCGTGCTCATGGTGGAATCCGAAGCGCAGGAATTGCCCGAAGACATGATGCTTGGCGCAGTCGTGTTCGGCCACAAGAGCACGCGCCCGATTATCGAAGCCATTATCCGTCTCGCCGAAAAAGGCGCGAAGGAACCGCGCGATGTTCCGGCCGATCAGCATGCCGTCTTACGCGAGACGCTGATAAAGGAAGCCGCGGGCGAACTTTCCGGCGCATTCCAGATCAGCGAGAAACATGTGCGCCGCGACGCTATCGCCGCGATCCGCAGCAAGCTCGCGGAGAAATATGTCGGCACGCTCGAAAATCAGGTCGAGAAGAACATTTTCTCCAACCTCATGCATGACGTCGAAGCGCATGTGATGCGCAACGCCGTTCTCGACACCAAGAAGCGCATAGACGGGCGCGATCTCGTCACCGTGCGGCCCATCGTTGCCGAAGTGGGCACGCTGCCGCGCACGCATGGCTCTGCGCTGTTCACGCGCGGCGAAACGCAGGCCTTGGTTATCGCCACGCTCGGCACCGCCGAAGACGAACAATTCGTCGATCAGCTCGAAGGCACGATCAAGCAACGCTTCATGCTGCACTACAATTTCCCGCCCTATTCGGTCGGTGAAACAGGTCGCATGGGCGCGCCGAGCCGCCGCGACATAGGCCATGGCAAACTCGCCTGGCGCGCGGTGCATCCGATGCTGCCGACGCCGGAGCAGTTTCCTTATACGCTGCGCGTCGTCTCCGAAATCACGGAGTCCAACGGCTCGTCTTCCATGGCGACGGTGTGCGGCACCTCGCTTGCGCTCATGGATGCAGGTGTGCCGATCACGCGTCCGATCGCGGGCATTGCGATGGGCCTCATCCTTGAAGGCGAGCGTTACGCCGTGCTCTCCGATATCCTCGGCGACGAGGATCATCTGGGCGACATGGACTTCAAGGTCGCGGGCACCGAGCACGGCGTCACGTCGTTGCAGATGGACATCAAGATCGCCGGCATCACCGAAGAAATCATGAAGGTCGCGCTTGATCAAGCGAAGGGCGGGCGTTTGCACATTCTGGGCGAAATGGCGAAAGCCATCACCCATTCGCGCGATCAACTAGGCGAGCATGCGCCGCGCATCGAGCAGATCAAGATTCTGACCGACAAGATCCGCGAAGTGATCGGTTCGGGCGGCAAGGTGATCCGCGAGATCGTCGAGAAGACGGGCGCGAAGATCAACATCGAAGACGACGGCACGGTGAAGATCGCGTCCGCCGATGGCGAGTCGATCAAGGCCGCGCTCAAATGGATCCGTGGCATCGTCGCCGAACCCGAAGTAGGCGAGATCTATGACGGCAAGATCGTCAAGGTG
>DATHQA010000101.1:0-3787 GCA_035483375.1 Rhizomicrobium sp.
CGCAGCGAGACCGTCGCGGCCCTGCTTCTCATGCTCAAAGGCTATCGCATCCTGGGCCGCCGTGTGCGCACCCATGCGGGCGAGATCGATCTCATCGTGCGAGCGCCGCGCGGACCTGTGTGTTTCGTGGAGGTGAAGGCGCGCGGCGAGACGGTTGAGGCCGCGCAGTCGCTCGGTGCACGCCAACGCCAACGCATCGGCCGCGCCGCCATGCTTTATCTGGGCAGCCGCCCCGGCCTGGATGCACACGGCGTGCGCTTCGACATCGTGGCCCTTGCGCGGACGGGCTGGCCATCCCATTTCCGGGATGTCTGGCGGCCGGAGTAAGCTGGACGCCGCGCCGAAGGGACAAATCATGCCGCTTAAAGTCGCCATCCAGATGGACCCGATCGAACGCATCGATATCGGGGGCGATTCGACGTTTGCGCTTGCGCTGGAGGCACAGGCGCGCGGGCATTCGCTTCTCTATTACGGCCCGCGCGATCTGACATTTCGCGATGGTGCGGTGACGGCGCGGGCGCGGCCGCTCACGCTTCGCAATGTGAAGGGCGATCATTTCACGCTCGGCGAATCCTCCGTGTACGATCTATCGGGCGTCGATGTCGTGCTCATGCGGCAGGATCCGCCGTTCGACATGGCCTATATCACGGCAACGCATCTGCTTGAGCGCATTCATCCGAAGACGCTCGTCGTCAACGATCCGTTCCATGTGCGCAACGCGCCGGAGAAATTATTCGTCACGCTGTTCAAGGATCTCATGCCGCCTACGCTCATCACGAGCGACCGCGAAGAGATCAAATCGTTTCGCGCCGAGCATAAGGAGATCATCCTGAAGCCGCTTTACGGCAATGGCGGCGCGGGCGTATTCCGCGTGAAGGCCGATGACGAGAATCTGGGTTCGCTGCTGGAGATGTTCACGGCGTTCTATCGCGAGCCTGTCATCGTGCAGCGTTATGTGCCGGAAGTGCGCAAGGGCGACAAGCGCATCATTCTTGTCGATGGCGAATTCGCGGGCGCGATCAATCGCGTGCCGGCGGCGGGCGAGGCGCGCTCCAACATGCATGTCGGCGGCAAGCCCGAAGCGACGACGCTTTCGCAGCGCGAAAAGGACATTTGTGCAGCGCTTGGACCGGAATTGCGCGAACGCGGGCTTATCTTCACCGGCATCGATGTCATCGGCGATTATCTGACGGAGGTTAACGTCACTTCACCAACGGGTATCTGGGAAGTGAAACGTTTCGGTGGGCCGGATGTGGCGGCGCTTGTGTGGGATGCAATAGAGAAGCGGCGGAACTCGCGGTAGCTTTTTTGCGTGTGACGCGTTCTACTGTCGAAGGATGGAGACGAGGCTTTCATGCTGACATTGCGCAAATCGAACGAACGCGGCGCGACGAAGATCGCGTGGCTCGATTCCAAGCATAGTTTTTCGTTCGGCGATTACCGCGATCCGCATTACATGGGCTTCGGCGCGTTGCGCGTCATCAATGAAGACGTCATCGCAGGCGGCGGCGGTTTCAACCCGCATCCGCACAAGGATATGGAGATCGTGACCTATATCCTGTCCGGCGCGCTGCAGCACCGCGATTCGCTCGGCACGGGTTCGACGATCAGGCCCGGCGAAATCCAGCGCATGAGCGCAGGCACGGGCATCGTGCATTCGGAATTCAACGCCTCGCGCAACGATCCGTGTCATTTGCTGCAAATCTGGATCATGCCGTCCAAGAACGGCATCGAGCCGTCCTACGAGCAGAAGCCCGTCGATCCCGAAGCGGTGCAGAACCATTTCGCGCGCATCGCAGCACCCGATCCGCGCGAGAATGAAGTGCGGCTTGTGCAGGATGCGGAGATCTGGGCCGCGAAAATCGATGCGGGCAACGAATGCGTCTACAACATCGATCCGGGTCGGCGCGCATGGTTGCAGGTCGCCAAGGGTTCAGTGGAAGTGGACATGGCGCGGCTCTCTGCGGGCGACGCGGCTGCGATCACCGACGACGACAAAATCCTCGTCCGCGCGCATGCGGCGTCCGAAGTGCTGCTGTTCGATTTGGCGTAGCTCGTATTCATTTTCATTCCATGTTCGTCATAGCCGGATTTAATCCGGCCATCCATCCGATGCGTGTCTACGCATCGAAATGATTCTCTCGCGCTCGCAGACGTGATGGATGGCAGGGTCAAGCCCTGCCATGACGGTAAAAATCAAATAGGTTTTTCAATTCGCCTGCAACCCGAAACGGCTCATATAGCGCGCATCCATCGTGGCGAGCGGGAAATAGATGAACACATCCGTCGTGCCGAATTGGCGGTCGATCACCGCCTCTTCGCCGATGCTTGCGCCCGCGCGCAGATAACCTTTGAGCAGCGGCGGCAGGGAACGCAGCGCCTCGCGCGGCTCGATGCGTTCCTTGGGCATAAGGTTCATGTCCACACAATTCTCGGGACGCGCGCGCACGCGGATATCGGGCCGCATCGCATGGAAATGGCGCAGGTACGAAAGCGGCAGCGCGAGCGCCTGCACATCCGTGCCGGACAGGGACGCGCAGCCGAACATGAGATCGATAGAGAAGCGCGCGACATAGGCCATAAGGCCTTTCCACAAAAGCTGCATCGTGGCCGTGCGCGAGCGGTAGGTTTTGAGCACGCAGGATCGCCCAAGCTCCAGGAAGCGGGTACCTTCCGGCAGACCCGTCAGCATGGGTGAAATGTCATATTCGCCTGCCGTGTAGAAACCGCCCGCGCGTGCCGCATCGACATCGCGCATGAGGCGATAGGTGGCCACGACCATGGGCTGGCCGTCATCGGCCAGTTGCTCGCGGTCCACGACGAGAAGGTGATCGCAAACCTCGTCGAATTTGTCGAAATCGCGTTGCTGTGCCCGCATCGCCTCGGTTGGGATCGCGGACATCTCCTCATAGAACACGTGATAGCGAAGCCGCTGCGCCGCCTCGACCTCATGCTCGGTCTCGGCCAGACGCACTTCGAGCGTGCCCGCGGTCGCAAGCACCGGCCATTGCACAAGACGGCCCTCGAACGGACCTGGTTCGTGAATGTTGACCACTTGTCGCTATTCCTTGCGCGGAACCTCCCGATTAGGCCCTGCCCGTCCCGCAAGCGAACCGATTCTACTTTAGGTCCGCCCGGCAGGCAAACCACGTCGCATTTCGTACAGAATCAAAACCATCGCCGGTATGGCCATGGCGGCCGTGCACAGGAAGAACGGCACATAGCCTTGGGCTTGCGGCGCAATAGCCCCGATTCGCATGACAAGGGGATGACGCGCGAACCAGTCCACCATCGCGCCGGACTGCCCGCCCAGAAGCTTGCCGGGCAGCGCATAGAAGGAGCTGAACAGGGCGTATTGCGTGGCCGTGAAGGCGCGGTTGGTGAGGCTCGACATATAGGCCACGAGCGCCGTGCCTGCGAAGCCGCTCGCGAAATTGGACGCGCTGATGGAAATGGCGAGCGCCCGCGGATCGGCGCCTCGCGTCGCCAGCCACGCAAAGACGAGATTGCCTGCGAGGATGAAAACCGCGCCCGCAAGCAGGCTGCGCAGAAGGCCCAGGCGCGCCACCGCGATGCCGCCTATGACCGCGCCCAGAATCGTCATGCCGACGCCGAACACTTTGACGATCGTTGCAATCGTGGCGAGCGAAAAGCCGAGATCGATGTAAAGCGGATTGGCCATGATGCCCATGACGAAATCGGGCACGCGGTAAAGGCCGATGAGCGCAAGGATCAAGATGCCGTCCCTGCGGTGACGCGAGAAGAAATCGACGAACGGCTCGATCAC
>DATHQA010000102.1:0-5592 GCA_035483375.1 Rhizomicrobium sp.
ACGCAATCGCGCCGCCGCATCCTCCTTCGCCCGCGCGGAACGCCGCATCGTGACCTCATTCTCCGTCCGGCCCTTGCGCGGGAAGCGCCCGGGCTTCATTCTCGACATGAGGCTATTTTAACAGATCGTTTATTAGAATGCTTCTAAAAAAGAGCGGCTGGCCATGCGTTCGCCGCCTTCGGGGCTTTGGAGGATGCGAGGGCCTATGTCGGTGAAAAGCTCGAGTTTCGACCTTCAAGGTCTTTTGGCTTGCGCGCGCGGCGAATTGTTCGGTCCCGGCAATGCGAAGCTGCCGCTGCCGCCCATGCTCATGTTCGACCGCATCACCAAGATCACCGCCGATGGCGGCAGCGCCGGAAAAGGCGAGGTGGAAGCCGAATTCGACATCCATCCCGACCTCTGGTTCTTCAAATGCCATTTTCAGGACGATCCTGTGATGCCGGGCTGCCTCGGCCTCGATGCGCTGTGGCAGATGGTCGGTTTCTTCCTCGGCTGGATGGGCGGGCTCGGCAAGGGCCGCGCGATTGGCGTCGGCGAGGTGAAACTTACCGAAATGATCCTGCCGACGGCGAAGAAAGTCACCTATTATGTCGATCTGAAGCGCGTGATCATGCGCAGGCTCGTGCTGGGCATCGCCGATGGCATCGTGAAGGTGGACGGCAAGATTGCGTTCGAGGTGAAGGATCTAAAGGTTGGCCTCTTCACCGAAGCAATGGCGGCGCAAGCGGCCGCCGCTCCGGCTTAAGCGGATACCATGCGCCGCGTCGTCGTCACGGGTATGGGGGTCATCTGCCCCATCGGCAATTCGCTGAACGAAGTGTCGGCGTCCTTGTACGATGCCAAGTCCGGCATCACGGCGTCGGAAACCTATCACCAAATGGGTTTCCGCAGTCAGGTCGAAGGCAGTCTCAAGATCGATCTCGACGCAACGGTTGATCGGCGCGCGCGGCGCTTCATGGGCGATGGCGCGGCCTATTGCTGGCTTGCGATGGACCAGGCGATCAAGGATTCGGGCCTTGAGCCGGGGGATGTTTCCAATCCTCGCACGGGCCTTATCGTCGGCTCTGGCGGGCCTTCGACAAAAGCGATTGTCGCTGCGGCGGATACCGCGCGCGATCCTGCGAAAGGCGTGAAACGCATCGGCCCATTCGCGGTGCCGAAAGCGATGTCATCGACATGCTCGGCCAATCTTTCGACCTGGTACAAAACCAAGGGCGTGAATTACTCGATCTCGAGTGCGTGCTCCACGTCGGCCAATTGCATCGGCAACGCCGCCGAAATGATCCAATGGGGCAAGCAGGACATCATGTTCGCGGGCGGTGGCGAGGAACTCGACTGGTCGCTTTCCGAATTGTTCGACGCGATGGGTGCGATGTCGTCCAAATACAATGCTACGCCGCAGAAAGCCTCGCGCGCTTACGACAAGAACCGCGACGGCTTCGTCATCGCGGGCGGCGGCGGCATCGTCGTACTTGAGGAATTGGAACACGCCAAAGCCCGCAGTGCGAAAATCTATGCCGAGCTTGCGGGCTATGGCGCGACGGCGGACGGTGCGGACATGGTGGCGCCGTCTGGCGAAGGTGCGGTGCGCTGCATGAAGATGGCGATGGAGCGTGTGCGTGCGCCCATCGACTACATCAATCCGCATGCGACCTCGACGCCCGTTGGCGACATTCCGGAGATCAACGCGATCCGTGAAGTGTTCGGCGCGAATATGCCGCCCGTAAGCGCGACGAAATCGCTGACGGGCCATAGCCAGGGTGCGGCGGGTGTGCATGAAGCGATCTATACGCTTCTCATGATGCGCGACGGCTTCATCTGCGAAAGTGCCAATATCGAAGAACTCGATCCCGCGGTCGAAGGCGCGAATATCGTGCGCAAGCGCATCGACAATGCGAAGATCGGCACTGCACTTTCCAACAGTTTTGGCTTTGGCGGCACAAATGCGTCGCTCGTGTTCCAGCGCGTCGATCTCTAGAAACGCATTGTGCCGAACTGAAACAGGCAAAGGGTAAACATGGGGCAAGGTTCCAAATTGATGGAAGGGCGGCGCGGCCTTGTGATGGGTGTCGCGAACGATCATTCCATCGCCTGGGGCATTGCGCGCACGCTGCACGCGCACGGCGCGGAAGTGGCGTTCACCTATCAGGGCGATGCGCAAGCCAAGCGCCTCAGGCCGCTTGCGGAATCGCTCGGCTCGAAGCTCGTGCTGCAAGGTGATGTCGAAAGCGATGACGAACTCGACGCTGTGTTCGCAGCACTCAAAGCGCAATGGGGCACAATCGATTTCGTCGTGCATGCGATCGCCCATTCCGACCGCAACGAACTGAAGGGCCGTTACGTCGATACCACGCGCGCCAACTTCGCGCGTACGCTCGATATTTCCTGCTATTCCTTCACATCGGTTGCGCGGCGCGCGGCGCAATTGATGCCAAATGGCGGCGCGCTGCTCACGCTTTCCTATCTTGGCGCAAAGCGCGTGATGCCAAGCTACAATGTGATGGGCGTTGCGAAAGCCGCGCTCGAAGCGAGCGTGCGTTATCTTGCAGCCGATCTCGGCCGCGACGCGATCAGGGTTAATGCGATTTCTGCAGGCCCCATGCGCACGCTTGCCGGCGCCGTCGTCGGCGATGCGCGCATGGTCTTCAAATGGAACAGGGCGCATAGCGCGCTGCACAAATCCCTCGAACTCGACGATGTCGGCAATGCGGCACTGTACTTGCTTAGTGACCTCTCAGCCGGGGTCACTGGCGAGGTGCATTATGTCGATGCCGGCTACAATGTCGTCGGCATGCCGCCCACCGCTGACCTCAAAGGATGGGTCGCGCCCGATCAGGGCGAAGCGGAGAACAACAATGCGCGGGACGACGCTTAAGGCGTTACTGGCCGTCACATCATTGGCCATGGCGAGCAACGCGGCCTTTGCGGCGTGGGAAGATTACGCATCGCAATACGATGTGAACCGCATCGCGAAGCTCGATGAGTCACGCGCCGCGGGATTGCAGGAAGCCGCACGCGGGCCTGCGCGCGATGTCGCCGCCATTCATGCCGTGCTCGATCGCAACGCGCAACCCGCCTCGCTCGCCGAACTCTCCGGCACCTGGCATTGCCGCACAATGAAGCTCGGCGGCATGGAGCCGACCAAGGTTTATTCCTGGTTCACCTGCCGTATCTCCGCACAAGGCGGCCGCGCCACGTTCGAAAAATTCAGCGGCACGCAGCATTTCGGCGGCACGCTCATCCGTCATGAATCCGGCGGCTTTGTTCTGCTCGCGGGCATGAACGTGGCACGCGACCGTGCGGCGCATTATTCCGGCAGTGGCGATTATATCGGTGCGGACACAACACCCAGCGACGCCGTGGGCCTTCTCTCCTCGACCGGCCCCGGCTCCGCCCGCATCGAATTTCCGTACCCGGCGCAGGAGTCGGTGTTCGACGTGATCGAGTTGAAGCGCTAGATATAACCTCCACCGTCATGGTGGGCTTGACCCGCCCATCCATCGCGCTCGCGTCTGCGAGCGCAAAAGAGTTGTCTCGACGCGCAGACGCGCGTCGGTTGGATGGCCGGATTAAATCCGGCCATGACGGATAAGATGAATTGAGAACAAGATTGTCGTAACCTTAGCATATGCGCCTCAATCAGGTTTCCGTTCCCGCACTCGATCTTGAGCGCTCGATTGCGTTCTATCGCACGCTTGGGTTCAAGCTCATCGTCTTGAATGATCGCTATGCGCGTTTCGAAGTGCCCGATGGCGACGCGACGTTTTCATTGCTGCTGACGAATGACGCGAGCGGCGCAGGCAATGGCGCACATGTCTGTTTCGAATGCGACGATCTCGATGCGCGCCTGGCCGAGCTTAAAACGGCAGGCATTGTCTTCGATACCGATATCGTCGATCAGCCCTGGCTGTGGCGCGAGGCTTGGCTCACCGATCCCGCAGGCGTGAAGATTTGTCTTTTTTATGCAGGCGACGTCCGCCGCAATCCGCCTTGGCGAATCAAGGATTAAACGCGCAACTTCGCCGCCGTCGAGAAACGCGTATACAGGTAGTGCGAATCCATCGGGCCGGGTGAGGCTTCGGGGTGGTACTGCACGCTGAAAACATTCTTGCCTTCGACGCGCAAGCCGCAATTGCTGCCGTCGAACAACGAGACATGGGTTTCCTTCACGCCCTTCGGCAGCGTTTCGCGATCCACGGTGAACCCGTGATTCATCGACACGATTTCAACCTTGCCGGTTTCGAGATCTTTGACGGGATGGTTCGCGCCGTGATGGCCTTGCGGCATTTTCCGCGTCTCGCCTCCAAGTGCCAAGCCCAGCATCTGATGACCTAAGCAAATGCCGAACACGGGTATGTCAGTGTCCACAAGCCCGCGTATGACGGGAATGGCATATTCGCCCGTCGCCGCCGGATCGCCCGGCCCGTTCGAAAGCAGCACGCCATGCGGTGAATGCCGCATCACGTCTTCAAGCGTGGCATTCGCAGGCACAACCGTGATGTCCGCGCCTTCGCCAGCGAGCAGACGCAGGATGTTGCGCTTCACGCCATAATCGATAACGACGCAGCGCCAGGTCGGCGCAGTCTCTTCGCCGTAGCCTTTGCTCCACGCCCAGGGCATCTCGCGCCATTTGTAGCTCTGGCGTGACGACACATCTTTCGCGAGATCGAGACCAACCAGCCCCGGAAATGCGCGCGCCTGTTTGACAAGCGCATCGATATCGAACTTCCCGTTCGCCGCATGCGCGACAACACCATGCGGCATGCCCTGTTCGCGGATGCGGCTTGTGAGCCGCCGCGTATCGATGCCCGCAATCGCCGGAATGTTGCTTGACTTGAGCCAGCGGTCGAGCGCGGAAAGGCTCCGGTAATTCGACGGCACGCTTGCATCCGCGCGCACGACGAGCCCGCGCACCGCAGGCGTTGTGGCTTCGAGGTCTTCGCCATTCGCGCCCACAATGCCGATATGGGGAAACGTGAACGCCACGATCTGCCCGGCATAGGAGGGATCGGTGAGGATCTCCTGATAACCCGTCATCGCGGTGTTGAAACAGACTTCACCGACCGCCGCCGTCTCCGCGCCGAAGCCATGGCCCTCGAACACGGTGCCGTCGGCAAGCACAAGGGCCGCGGTCGCGCGCGAAAGACTGCGCGCCGGTCTGGCGGCGGCGAGGGTCGTTTGGTCTGTCATGGAGGGCCTTCCGATTTGGCCGAAAATAGGAATGAGGCGGCGGTGGGTCAACCGGATTTTGCACCTGCACACAGAGAAGCTAGATTGCCGCGCTTTTTGAGGAACCGGCGATGGCTTTGCGCGAGCGTTTGACCGAATCGATGAAGGACGCGATGCGGGCCAAGGACCAGCGCCGCCTCGGCACGATCCGCCTTATGCTGGCGGCGCTGAAGGATCGCGACATCGCCAACCGCACTGAGGACAGCCGCGAAGGCATCGGCGACGACGAAATCCTCACGCTGCTCGCCAAGATGATCAAGCAGCGCGAGGAATCCGCCGAAACCTATGACAAGGGCGGGCGGCCGGAACTGGCGAGCGCCGAGCGCGGCGAGATCGAGATTATCCGCGAATTCATGCCTCAAC